>CAZOVL010000016.1:0-28307 GCA_964583185.1 uncultured Bacteroides sp.
CTCATTTTCATTCCTTTCAATTCGATTCATCATTTATACCAAAATAAAGATTTGTTTAAAGTACTTAGGGTTGTTAAAAATCACCTGAAAGAAGGAGGGGTATTTCTTTTTGATTGTTTTAATCCTAACATTCAGCTTATCGCAAAAGGAGAAAAAGAACTGATAAAAATTGCTGAGTATACAACTGATGACAAAAGAGAAATTTTGATAAAAGAGATAATGAGCTATGAAAGTGATGTTCAAATTAATCATATAAAATGGTATTTTTATATCAATGACGAATTTGATTCAATTCAAAATCTAGATATGAGACTGTTTTTTCCTCAAGAATTAGATTCATATTTGGAGTGGAGTGGTTTTAAAATCATTCATAAGTTCGGAGGGTTTGATGAGGAAGTATTTAGTGATAATTCGGGAAAACAAATATTCGTTTGTAAAATTGATTCAGATGCTCTAAGCAGAGAATAAGTATAAAATAAACAAATAATGAAACAATTAATTGCATGTTGCGGAATAGATTGCGAAGGTTGCGATGCTCGTATAGCCACTCTAACAAATGATGATAAGTTAAGAGAAGAAACAGCTCAAAAATGGAGTATATTGAATAATACGGAAATTACAGCAGAGGCTATCAACTGTATGGGGTGTCGTATAGATGGAGTAAAAACAATATTTTGTAGCAATCTTTGTAAAATTCGTAAATGTGTAAATGAAAAAGGGTTTAATACTTGCGGCGACTGTAAAGAATTAGATAGTTGTCAAATAGTAGGAGTTATTTTTCAGCATAATCCAGGTGCAAGAGAGAATCTACAACAGTCTTAATAACAATACCAATAATAACAGAGGGTTCCAAGGTTTAGCTTATAAGAGAGGAGAAGCATACTTGAAAAAAGAAAAGGGGAAATGAAATCTTATATATTCAAAATTAATATGGATAGAATAATAACAACAATAGGTGCTATTACTCAATTTAGCCTAAATGCTAATTTGGATGTACCCAATAGAGTAGAATTAAAACTTCAATTATCCAAAAATCCATTTTGATGCTTTGGGTACAATTTTGTAGAAAAGAGCAACAATTCCCCAAGAGATAACAAATACAATAATTGCCGTTATAGGAATCTTCAATGATATAGGTATTTGCAATACATTCGCAATCCAATAACCAAGGCCAACGACAAAATAATGTATTAAGTAAATACCAAGTCCACACTTAGTGATATTTGCAAATAAGTTAATTAATGTTGGAGTACTGAATTTAATACGGCGAACTAATAAAAATATTGCAACTGTCATCATGGCTACATTAGGAGAACAGTACAAAAAGAATAGCTCCATTTGCTCCTCGGTACAGTTGGGAATGGCTGTCATAGATTTGAACCCCATATACGTAACAGCATAACCTATGATTAGTAAAGGTAAACTTATTGCAAGAGTTTTTGACAATGAAATCGTTTTTACATGTTGTGTTAAGTAGTATCCCAATAATAGATACCCGTTAAATCCGGCAAAATAGTAGAACGTACCAAAAGTATTCCACGCACTTAACCCAAAAAGATTTTGAGAAAAGAAAGCATAAGCATAAGGCAAGAATAAGGTTAATACCCAAAATCCAAGAAATATCTTTTTTTGAGTGATGGGGGCT
This sequence comes from uncultured Bacteroides sp., assembly GCA_964583185.1. Lineage (GTDB taxonomy): Bacteria > Bacteroidota > Bacteroidia > Bacteroidales > Bacteroidaceae > Bacteroides_E. The sequence goes on from CAZOVL010000016.1 coordinate 1,646, forward strand.
TTTTCTACCCAAACAGAAAAGTATGGCATATAGAGGTACAGTCCTATTAACATATATAAGTACCACATTGGCACTGTGTAAACATTGAAGTTGAATGGCATTAGTGCTATGTTTTTTATCGCATCTGTAAACGTTTGAGAAGCGTTAGGAGAAGCGTATGCAAAAACATCGGAGATGATAGTAGAAGGAAGGCCTAATACTCCTGTAATCCAAGGAAAAAGATTGTAAAGTACCGACCACACTACAAACGGAATAAAAATTCTAAGAAGTCGTTTCTTATAAAAATCGCCAATAGAAAGCTTCACTGGTAATAATAACAAACCTGTAATCATTACAAAAAGAGGGACGCAAGGTCTAAGGAAAGATCCATAAAGTGTCCCCCAGAAATTAAATTCAGGATTGGATCTTGCTTCAGGAGATACATTAAAAGGATCAGAACAGTGAATAGCAATTACCATAAAAATGGCAATAAATCTAAGGACATCTACCCATACGATTCTGTGTGATGACTTGGATTGAGATTGTTGTAGCACCATTATTAATTAAATTTACAACAAAACTAATAAATATCCTATTAGAATCCTTTTAAGTACTTATAAAAGATTATTATTCTCTTAATGGACACAGAATTGTATTATTTCATCTGTACCAACAGAATTATTGAAATTATAACAGTAAATCATATTTAGTCTAATGTTTTGAGGAAATTGAAGCTTTTTGGGAAAGGAACCAATTGGTCTTCTTCTATTTTATCAATTCATATTAAAACGGTTAAATTATTGTTCGTAATATTACGAATAAAAAAAGAATCGTATATTAGCGAACTATAAAAGTATCGTTATGTCTAAAAAAGAATTTTCCGAAGAACAAGAAACTCTAGCACGGATAGCCAAAGCTTTAGCACATCCTGTACGTATTGCAATTTTGCAAATGCTAGCTACGCAAGAGTGTTGTTATCATGGGGATATGTCAGAAGTGATTCCTGTAGCGAAAAGTACTTTATCTCAACATTTGAAAGAGCTTAAAGATGCAGGGCTCATTCAAGGTACAATAACACTACCTAGTATAAAGTATTGTATTAATCAAGAAAATTGGGGAATTGCTAAATCTCTATTTGGAAATTTCTTCAAGGAGATAAAGAAAAACTCAGAGCATTGTTAAAAATACACCTAAGTAGTTCGTAAATCTGCAAAATAGGAAATTGATAATTATAACTAAAAAAATGAAAGTCTTAATTCTTTGTACTGATAATAGTTGCCGTAGTCAGATGGCTCACGGCTTTCTTCAATCTTTTGATGATAAATTGAAAGTATACTCAGCAGGAACACAAGCTAGTGGCAAACTAAATCAGAAAGCAGTTGAAGTGATGAAAGAAGTAGGAGTAGATATATCTCAACATACTTCTGATGATGTTAATCTCTATCTTAATGAAGAATGGGATTACGTAATAACCGTTTGCGGTGGTGCTAATGAGAGTTGTCCGGTATTTACAGGAAAAGTGAAGAATAGGATACATATTGGATTTGATGATCCATCTGAAGTGAGAGGTACAAAAGAATATATTTATAGTGAATTTATCCGTGTTCGTAATCAAATAGAAAAATCGTTTTTAGATTTTTACAATGCTAACATAAAAGACAACAGATAAATTAAGATGCTATAAATGAGATGAAAAGATATAATAAAAACATACAATGAAAACAAACGAAGCAAAAAAAGCTCTTGTAAAACAACGTTATAGTGAATTAGCTTTAAGTAGTGAGGCTTTAAAATCCGGTTGTTGTTGTGGTACTAATCCAACAATACCATCGAAAAAAGTATTTACCATAATGAGTGAAGACTACACTCGATTGAAAGGTTATGAAGCTGATGCCGATTTAGGAGTAGGGTGTGGGATTCCAACTCAATATGCAAGAATTAAAGAGGGAGATACTGTTTTGGATTTAGGTTCTGGAGCCGGTAACGATTGTTTTATAGCTCGTGCAGAAGTTGGAGAAACAGGAAAAGTTATTGGGGTGGATTTCTCCCCTCAGATGTTAGAGAAAGCTAGAAATAGTGCTACTAAGCGAGGGTATACTAATGTTGAATTTATTGAAGGAGATATTGAGAATATGCCCATTCCTGATGCTTCGATAGATGTTGTGGTGAGTAATTGCGTATTAAATTTACTCCCTGAAAAAGATAAAATTTTTAAAGAAGTATATCGAGTTTTGAAAAAAGGGGGTCATTTCTGTATTTCCGATGTTGTACTGAACGGTGTATTTCCAAAAGAATTTACTAATAGTGCGTCTATGTATGCAGGTTGTATTGCTAGTGCTATACAACAAGAAGATTATCTGGGGGAAATAGTTAAAGCTGATTTCTCTAATATTAAAATAGAAAGAGCAAAAACAGTGGAAATTCCAGAAGATGTATTACTAGAACATCTAGATGAACAGACGATAGCTAAGTATAAAGCAGGTAGTGTTGGCATATACTCCATCACTGTGACAGGAACTAAATTATAAGTATTATTGTTTGAGACTCAATAAAATTGATTCATTAGATAAGAAGGAACTGTACAATAATTAGAAGCAGTTCCTTTTTCTCTCTTTTTCTTATCGATCTCTCTGCTGTTAACTTGAAATACCCAATCTCAAAGAATCCATTTCATTTAGGTACAGTTACTTCTTCAATCTGTTCTCGTGAATACTAATTCAACTTTGTTTTTTGACTCTTGTATCTTAAAAGTGTGAATGAGTCATAGGAATGTATTATAGGGAAACTTAGATTTTATGTGTTTTGATAATATATTAATAGCCTTTATTAAATATCCATAGCGAATAGAAGTAAGATATAAGCCAAACATTGCTTTTTAGAATATAGGTTTCAGAAAATACCCAGGTAAAGAATGGTAATAATTTACTAACTTTATATCAAGCTATACGTACAAGTTATATTAAGCAATTTAGATTATGAAAATAAGAATATTCTTTCCTCTTATATTATTTTTATGTATAAACATATCTGCTCAAAGAAGAGATTTTTCCAAGTGGGACCATACAGCTTTTTGCTCTTATACCAGATATCATCCTCACACATATCTGAAGTCTGACAACAACTGGGATATTCTTCAAGAACTTCGCACTCCACAAACAAGACAACATTTAGACTCCATAGGGATTAAAACAACAAACTCCCAAATGATGTTGTTGCGTATTGAAGGTTTTATTGAGCAAGAAGGAAACAAGTGGGTATCACTCATCCCGATATTAGATAGTCTGCAAACTGTAGAAGCCAGATCCTTTTCTTTGGATGTTGCTCGTAATATATACCCTAATATTAAGAAACATTGCTCTATGCTAGTAGATTTTTTGAAAGAGGAAAAACTATCAGAAAGTATTTATACCATATTGTTTTCATACATACTTGATGGTGAGATATGGAAGCATTTCAATTCGTATGAAGATTTAAAAACTTCTGCAACTTGGGCTGGAGAATGTTGGGCACTATACACTCCAAGAAAGTTTGCTAGTGGAACGAATAGTTATAACAACTTCAATGTTTGTTGGTCAGAAAATCAACCTGAATATGTTTGGAAAGAGTTGAACTACACTACTTTTATAAATCCTTTTTTGAAGGAATATAAACTTAACGGGAAAATAGTCTCTTCTGATATGTGCCGTAAAGCTTTGGCTTTAGGGCTTGTTGAAAAAGATGGATCTTTGCGTATACCTATCATCAACTCTAAAGATCAAAACAGTAAATTGAATGTGTTTTCAAATAAAATAATAGAACCTATTGTTCAGTATTTCAACAGTACAGATATTGTAGGTGATTTTCAAAAAGCATTTGGAATTCATATTGATAAAAAGAAACTAGCTTGTACAATGCTTTATCATGAAGTGATGTGGGATCTAATCGATTTATTACTTGCTGATAATGTGATTGAATATCCTAACTTGTGGATAAATAAAGATAAGAAGTTTATCAATTCCATCGTTTATATTGAAGAGTAAGAGTTTTATTATGTAATCCTTAAATTCACACTCTGTATTTGTGTAAGACCTTACAAATTGATGTAAACGCAGAAGAGTAGTTCAACGATTTATTGACTATTGTATGTTTTAAGAAGAGTTTAAAATGAAATGTAGAAAGATGGAAATTCCTTTGTTTAGTTTGGTTCAGAAATACTTACCAGTCAATTATACCGATGCTTTTTCGTGCAATTTAATAGGAGACAAAGTAGTATTATCAGCAGATGAAATAATGATTGATTTTTGGACTGTTATGCCTAGGTGGGTTAATTCGTTATTTAAGTTACGTAACCTACTTGTACGTCCGTTTGGACTAGCTACCGAAAACAGAGAAAAACACAACCAGGAGCTTAAGGAGGTGATTCGTTCCGGAAAAGGATGTAGTGGACTAATTTCAGTATTGGATAAAACAGAAGATGAAATTGTAGTATTGCTAAGTGATAAACATTTAGATGCATATATGTCTGTATTGGTTAAGAAGAATGAAGATACACAAACAGTTTTTGTAATAACCCTTGTTCGTTATCATAACAGATTAGGAAAAATATATTTCTCTTTGATTTCACCCTTTCATATAGCAGTGGTAAAAGCAATGTTAAAAAGCACTCTGAAAAGAATGATTAAATGAAAAAGTAGATTTATGAACATTGAAGAATTTCGCGAATATTGTCTATCAGTAAAAGGAGCCGTAGAGTGTTTTCCTTTTGATGAGTATACTTTGGTTTATAAAGTGATGGATAAAGTCTTTACTTATGCATCGTTGCGGCCCAAAGACTTTCGTTTTTGTGCAAATGTGAAATGTGATACAGAGAAATCTGCTGATTTAATGGAACACTACGAAGGCATTTTATTCGGCTACCATTCAGATAAAAAATATTGGATAACTGTATACCTTGAAAGTGATGTCCCTGATGATTTAATAAAGGAATTGATTCAACATTCAGTAGATGAAGTGATAAAAAAACTATCCAAAAAGAAACAAGAAGAGTATTTCAATATGTAAGTTTTCTCACTTTGTGGAATTCAACAAAAAGGTATACTTACCAAAGTAATTATAAACAGATCTCTCAGAACTTCTTTTACTCCTGCTAAAATGTTTTGAAAAAGAGAATACAAATAGCAGTTCAGGTTCAAATTAAAACCTCAAAAACGAGTTAGTTTATTTTGTCATAGCAGACTATGACTGTAGTTATCTAGAGCGTTTTTGCAAAATGAATAGTTGTGCTGATGTCCCAATGTATCTTTATAAGTGCAGTTTTTCAATTCTCATAAAGAAGAGAAATCTGATAAAATATCTAATCAAATGAGGTGTAACTGTCTGATATTAAGGAGGGTTGTACTATTTTGATGATAATTTGTACTTGCTTGTATGCCCTGCTTATCCTCTTTAATTTATATTTGCTAATGAATTATTTAAGCTTATTTGAAAAACACTCATGAATTATAATATTTGTATCTGCTAGACAGAACTTGAGTGCTTCTTTACGAGATAAAGAAATTATATAAATCATGAAAAATAAATTAATGAGTATGAAAAAATGTCTTTTAGTACTGTTATCATTATTCTTGTCTCTAACTATTTATGCCCAACAAAACCTTATTGAAGATGGAAGCTTTGAAAGCTCACAGGTTGTTCAAGAAAATGAAATTGCGCGAATAGCTGCATTTTCTGATTTTGGAAACAAAACTCAGAGGACAAACCCTACACAAGATGCCCCAATGGATGTAGAAAGAGGGGTTTGGTATAAGAAATCAGCAAACTCGGGTTATTTACGTGCTGTAGTGATAAATACAGATGCTTATGATGGAGAAAAAGCAATGTCATTAACTATTAGAGAAAATTCTCCTCAACCCGGACTAACAAACTGGTATGGTCTTGGCTTGACACAGTATGTTAAAGTAAATAGAGGAAAACCATATATATTGAGGTTTTTTGCAAAATCAACAGCCGGATCTAAACGTATATATGCAGCGATGGTAAGTGAGTCCGGCGGTACTGCAAAAGGTTCAAAGTGGTTGGATATTGATTCCGATTGGACAGAATACGAGGTTGTTATCTCTCCCTCAGATAATTCATCAGCAGTAGTGTTGGGACTTGGAACAACTTATAACGATGATAAAAAAACGAACAAATCGTCAGTTATTATAGATGATGTGAGATTGTATCAAAAATAAAAATCTACGAGAAAATTTATACCCATCGGTTTTCCATAATGGGATGTAGAGACTAGTTTACCACTTTTAATTATATAAATCTAATTTTTTTGCTAATGAAAACATATGGATGTTTAAAGTTCTTTTTAATATTATTTGCTAGCTTTTTATTCTCAAGTGCAGCCATAGCTCAGCAAGAAGTTAAAGGACTTGTGAAAGATAAAGAAGGAGAACCTCTCATTGGGGTTGCCGTTGTTTTGATGAGTGATGCCTCGAAAGGGGTACTTACCGACTTGAATGGATCATTTACTATTTCTGTGAAAAATGCAGACGAGACACTAAAATTCTCATATTTGGGCTATGGAACTATCGAAAGAAAAGCAGTGCTTAATGGCTCAATGGTTGTGGTCATGGAAGAGGAGTCTAAATTTTTGGATGAAGTAGTTGTAGTAGGTTATCAAGCGATGCGTCGTCGGGATTTTACCGGTTCGGTTGCAAAGGCAGATATGTCTGATTTGTTAAAATCGGGAACAGCTAGTTTCGATCAAGCATTAGCTGGTCGATTGGCCGGAGTGCAAGTGTCATCGGGAGAAGGAGCTCCGGGGTCTGCTATGAACATAGTTATTCGTGGGGCAAACTCAATTAATTCTGAAAACACTCCGCTATATGTAATAGATGGTTTCCCTGTGGAGGATCCACAAGAGGCTTCTACTATAAATCCGAAAGATATTGAATCGCTTGATGTACTGAAAGATGCATCGGCCACTGCTATTTATGGAGCACGAGGTGCAAACGGTGTAGTGATGATTACTACTAAAAAAGGGAAAGCAGGAGCACCTACTGTTTCGTACGATTTTGATGCTGGTGTTCAGCACTTGTCAAACAAGATAGGTTTGATGGATGCATATGAGTTTGTCCGATTACAAGAAGAAGTTTGGAGTATTAAAGAATTAGAAGGAGATAATGGCTATTTTCAAACATACAATGGTCATCAATATACATTAGAAGATTATCGCTATGCACCTCAATACGATTGGCAAGATATGATCTTTAAAAATGCATGGCAGCAAAACCACAACATTTCTCTGACGGGAGGAAATGAAGGTGTGCGCTATAACGTATCAGCCTCTTATTATGATCAGGATGGGATTGTAATTAAGTCTAACTATAACAGACTTCAGGCAAGAGGAGTATTGACCATCAGAAAAAATAAATTTCATTCTTATTTAACTGTTAACTACTCGAAATCAAAACAGTTAGGAGCTAGCCCTTCGCAAAACTCACATAGTGGGATGAATAACCTATTTTATAGTGTTTGGGGATATAGACCTGTGACTCAGCCTAGCGTACCATTGAATAGTTTGATGGACAATATTCGTGATGAATCTGTAGATACAACGAATGACTATCGATTCAACCCTATTTTAGATCTGGAAAATGGATATAATAAACGTATGACAGACAACTTCAGGACTAGTGGTTTTATTGAATACGAAGCTATAAAAAACTTGAAGATTAAAGTATCGGGTACTTACAGTTCAGATATCAGAAGAAATGAGGTTTTCAATAACTCTAAAACACGTTATGGATATCCGGGATCGGCAAATGGAGTGAATGCAAGATTAGTAATATCGGATAAAAGAATGTGGTTGAATGAAAACACTATAACTTATCAAACTACAATCAATAAGAAGCACTCAATAAGTGCCATGGGAGGTATTAGTTTTCAATTGAGTCAATTGAAATACAACTCACAAGGGTATAAAAATCTACCATTCGAAACCATTGGAATGGCTGGAATTGAAGATGGAAATGTAGATGTTGCCAGTGCCTCAATAGAAGAAGAATCTTCAATGGGTTTTTTTGGGCGTGTAAACTACGACCTGTCTAAAAGGTATTATATAACAGCAACTATGCGTGCAGATGGATCTTCCAAATTCTCGAAAGACAATCGGTGGGGATATTTCCCTTCAGTTTCGTTAGCATGGAACTTTTCGGAAGAAAAATTCTTTAACTCCCTAAGTAATGTAGTGAGCCAAGGTAAGTTGCGTGCAGGATGGGGTGCTACCGGAAATAATAGAATAGGCGCATACGACAGATTCTCGGAACTCAGACGAGCTAAAACAGGAGAAGGGCTCTATGTAAACCAGGAAGGAATAGCACATGGTGTATATCCTTGGGGTGAAGATGTAAACTCGGTAGGAGTTGTGCCTGTTCGATTAGGAAATATGGACTTGAAATGGGAGACTACCAAGCAATATAACGTTGGTATTGACCTAGGATTCTTCAAAGACAGAATCAATGTTACTGCAGATTGGTATCACAAAACTACATACGATCAGTTGTTGGCACAAGCTTTACCTTATTCAACAGGTTATGGACAAGTATGGAGAAATATAGGTGCGGTACAAAACGTAGGATTCGAAGTGACTCTGAATACAGTAAATATTTCGACTAAAAATTTCGAATGGAATTCTAGTTTTAATATATCGTTCAATAAGAATAAGGTGAAAGAGTTGGCTGATGGAACAACAGCAATGCTATCTGTCGCTCCTTTTGATCAAAACTTCAACGGATCACCTAATTACATTGCAAAAGTGGGACAGCCTATTGGTATGATGTATGGCTATATGTATGATGGAACATACAAGTACGACGACTTTATTGAAAATAATGGAGTTTATACTATAAAACCTACTGTACCAGTATTTGATGGAGAATCGAATACTCAACCCGGGTATGCTAAATACAAAGACATAAATGGTGATGGGGTTATCAACTCTGAGGATAGAACGATAATAGGTAAGGGAGATCCGAAACATATAGGAGGATTTACAAATAACTTCCGCTATAAGGATTTCGACTTAAGTATATTTTTGCAGTGGAGCTATGGTAATGATATCTTTAATGCCAACCGATTGATGTTTGAAAGTGGGTTCGATAAGAAAAAAGATTTGAATCAGTTTGCTTCTTATGCAAATAGATGGACCCCGGACAATCCGACAAGCGATATCCCTCGAGTTAGTAACTCAGCCTCGAATCGAGTAATTTCGAGCCGAATAATAGAAGACGGTTCATTCTTGCGAATAAAAAATATAACATTAGGTTATAATATTCCGGAAAAAATGCTGCGGAAAATTCACATCAATAAGGTAAGAGTGTACGTGGCAGCACAAAACTTATATACATTTACGAATTACTCAGGTTATGATCCTGAGGTTTCTATCAAAAACTCAGCCCTTCAACCGGGCTTAGATTTCTCGGCATATCCTCGTGCTCGTACATTTAATTTTGGTATAAACATTGGATTTTAATCACGGCTAAAAATTATAAAGAAGATGAAAGCAATAAAATACATTCTATTTATATTAATAATTACACTGGGAGTCTCATCTTGCGATTTTCTTGACAAAGAGCCAACAGAGATTGATCCCAAAAACTACTTCAATACAGATCAGGAAGTAGAAATGTTTCTTATCGGGATATATAGCCCTTTGATGCAAGAATATTTTTATGGAAACAATTACGCATATTCTATTGCCGGTGGAGACGATTTGTCATTTTATCAAAGAAAGTCGCCTTTAACCGGAGGAAGTATCTTGTGTGCTAATGCCAATAGTGGTACAACAGACATATCTAACTACTGGAGAGTGTTATACGATGGAATAAACAGAGCCAATATTTTACTTGAAAACATAGATAAAGAAGGTATAAGCGAAGCTACGAGAGTTAAGGCTAAGGCTGAAGCCATTTTTATGCGTGCTTTCTATTATTTCAATCTTATTCAAGGATGGGGAGATGTGCCACTACGTCTGAAATCGTACACGGCTCAGGATAACCCAATGATGCCAAAAACAGATAAACAAGTAATCTACGATCGTGTAATAGAAGATATTAAAATGGTTTTACCTGATTTGCCTGACTATAAGGATATTGTAAATTCATCTTACTTGAGCAAAGCAGCGGCACAAGGCATTTTAGCACGCATCTATCTGTTTAGAGCAGGCGAACATTATAGAGACGGAAAAGCAGACGATCCTAAAAAAACCGAGTACTTAAAAGCAGCCAGAGATTGGGCTTATGAAATAATAAAAACGAATGACCATGATTTAGTAACCGATTATTCTCGTGTGTTTTTGGATTATAGTGAAGACCTATATAACAGTACCAAAGTAAAAGAAAGTATTTGGGAAGTGGCCATGGCCGGTAATCGTTCTTCTGCTGAGCAAGCTGCCGGAAGGATAGGGAATACCATTGGCTTTGGTGCAAAAACAGACTATTCGGGCGATGAGGAAATTAAAGGTTTGACAGGAATGAACAATCCGGGATATAGCTATCGATTTATATATGCATCGCTTAAACTATATGAAATGTATGAAGCTGAAGGAGATGTAGAACGCTCGACGTGGAATATTGCCCCATTTGAATATTTGGAAGATGCTAAAACAAAACATGTGATAGGTAGAGAGTATTATGGAGGGAAAAAACCTGTTGAATTGACTGAGGTAGATGGAATGCCTTGTACAGAACTGGCATTAAATCACAATAAGAGTAAGAATAAAACCAGATGTGCAGCGAAGTATCGTCGTGAGTACGAAGTGGTGAAGCCTAAGCATAAAAACTATACCCCTATTAATTTTCCTATCCTTAGATATAGTGATGTATTACTAATGTATGCTGAGGCCGAAAATGAGTTGAATGGTCCTGAAAATGCAATCATGTATGTACAGAAGGTAAGAGACAGAGCAAAGTTAACACGTGATATTTCGGGCCTTGGTCAGAGTGACCTTAGGGAAACAATAAAGAATGAAAGAGCAATGGAACTGTGTTTTGAGGGAATTCGTCGTTGGGACTTAATTCGTTGGGGTGAATTTTACACCAAAATGAGAGAAATGACAAATTATGTAAAAAAGGACGGATGGGATAAAAATCATGATTATGCAGAAGAATACTATAAGGTGACACCTTCGTATGTGTATTTTCCTATACCCGATACCGAGAGATCGAAAAATCCTATTGCTCAGAACAAGGGTTGGTAAATTGTAAACGAACAATAGAAAAAAGATTAAGTATGAAAAATTTTAAATATACCATTCTATCGTTAGTCATTGTTTTGCTGTACTCTAGCTGTAGCAATTCTCTAGACGAAAGTATAAAGCTAGATATAAACGTTGTATCAGAGGGCTTGATGCGTGATGGGGACATTTTTGAAGTGAAGAAATCTGAACCTGTTAAATTTGAGTTTACTGGTAATCCCGATTTTATCGTTTTTTATAGTGGTGAAGTAGGAGCTGAATACGATAAGCGATTTGAGACAGAATTGTCTGTTGATGAGATAGATTCAGAACTGACGTTTAAAACGTTTACGCAATATGGAAAACCAGAAAACTCATTAAATGTATTTTTGTCAACTAGTTTTCCGGGCTTAACATTGAAAAATGAGCAAGATAAAGAGAATGTTCATAATATGGAGCATTGGAAGGACATTAGCGATAAGTGTAATCTACCTATAGTATCAGGAGGTAAAGGGGAGGCATCTATTTCGCTGAATGAGTATTTAGGCAAAGAGCTGATTTTGGCTTTTTGGTACACTCCTAAAGATAACACTGTTGCTCAATCTAAGTGGATTATTTCAGACTTAAAGATTGTGAACACATTGAAAAAAACAGGTGATAAGTCTGAGTTTACCGTTTCGTCTATGGGCTTTACAGCCTTTGATGAATATGTTGAAGGAGCCAAGGCATACGAGGCAGCGAATACAGTGACAAATGTTTCTGGGCAGTGGAATCTAGGTAAAATAGCAGCTAATCCGACCGAGTTAAATATGCACTCAACAGGGGCAAATAAACCTCTCAATTCTGATTGGTTAATATCTATACCTTTAAAAGTGAATTCGAAGGATCCAGATAAAGGTTTGTCAATAAAAAACATATCGGATAAGCTAGTAGACTACTCTCATACATATGAACGAGTAGGTGAGTACAAAGTTACATTCGTTGTTACGAATGGTAACTTTGAATATAACTCACAGATTATAAAAGAATATACAATAAGAGTAGTAGAATAAAAAACATAAAAATGATTTTGAAAAGTATTTATAAGATTATAGCTAAACTAGGTGTTGCTGCACTGCTTGTATCTTGTGCCGGAGATGGCTCTGTGAAAGAGAGAGAAATATGTCAAATTATAGATGAAACCGTGAAAGTGGCGGAGCAGCAAATAGGTTTTCAAACTAAGCTTATAGAAGAATCGGGAAAAATACTTAACCCAAGGACGACCTATAAAAATGAAGTAGAATATATCCCCAAAGACGATTGGACTAGTGGTTTTTTTCCTGGTAGCATGTGGTATATGTACGACCTGACAGGAGATGAAAAATGGGTAGACTTGGGCGTGAAGTATACCGAAGATTTAGATACAATCAAGTATTTGAAATGGCATCATGATGTGGGTTTTATGATAAATTGCAGTTACGGAAATGCACTGCGTGTCACAAAGAACGAAGCATATAAAGAGGTGTTGGTAGAAGCTGCCAAATCATTGGCGACACGCTTTCGTGATGTGCCGGGAGTATTTCAATCGTGGGACGAAGATCGTGGTTGGCAAGGCGAACGTGGTTGGATGTGCCCTGTCATTATAGACAATATGATGAACTTGGAGTTGATGTTCGAAGCCTCGATTATTTCGGGAGACGATACTTACAAACAAATGGCTATTAGGCATGCCGATGCGACTATGCAATATCAGTATCGCGATGATTATAGTTGCTATCACGTGGTGGACTATGATAAAGTGATAGGCGGAGTGCGAGGCAGATATACGGCACAAGGTTATGCTGACGAATCAGACTGGGCACGTGGACAAGCTTGGGGATTGTATGGCTATGCAACATGTTACAGATACACCAAAGATGAAAAATACTTGGAAATGGCAAAAAATATATATAATTACTATTTCAATCATCCAAACATGCCGGAAGACTTAGTTCCATATTGGGATTTGGATGTGCCAGATATACCTAATGCACCTAGAGATGCTTCTGCTGCATCTATAGCAGCTTCTGCTTTGTACGAGTTGTGCGAGTTTGTACCCGAATACAAAGAAACTGCAGACAAAATAATTCGATCATTGTCTAGTGACAAATACAGAGCAATTGTAGGTACTAATGGTAATTTTCTGTTGATGCACTCGGTTGGAAGCATCCCTCATAATGCAGAGATAGATGTTCCTCTAAACTATGCTGATTATTACTTTTTAGAAGCATTGGTACGCAAAAGAGCTTTAGATTGTAATAAGTAAGATATAATGGAGGGTGTTGCTTATTGCTACACCTTCCTCTTTTTTCTTTTATTGAAACAATAATTCTAAAGAAATATTGTTCCTTATTTTTCTGCTATTTTCATTCCACAATATAGTTACATAAACCAGTTTGGAGAAAAATTCGGAGTTTAAAAATACTAGTATGAAGATTATATTATATAAAAAAAGACAAGACAGATTATAAAAATGTCAAAGTAGAAATATATTCTATTTCGTGAACTATAGTATTTGGTGGTGTTCACACTAGAGAATAGGTGAAAACTATTACTCCAAAATCAACAGATATATATATGGTGTTTTTGAGGGAGATAAATTAAAGGAAAATCATATTAAGTATATTTTAGGTGTAAAACGGATGAAACGAATCTTAACAATAATAACAATACTATTTTTAATTGTAGAGGCAGGTCATGGCTTAGCTAAAAAAAACGATGAATTTGATAAACTAATAAGCCGGGTCAGTACACGTTATGAACAGGAATATTTGGGAGATAGGCTTGCTAATAATGTAGTCAAACATTTGGTTACATTAAGCTCGAAAGGAGACTTTTCTGATGTGGATTATACCGACGTAGCTATAACTAAATGGAAACCAATTGCTCATCTGAATAAGGTGCGTGATATGATTTTTGCATATACCAAATCCGACAGTAATCTTTTTGAAGATAAAGATATCTACTCCAATATTGTTTCAGCTTTAGAGTTTTGGTACACAACAGACCCAAAGAGCAAAAATTGGTGGTTTAATCAGATAGCTGTCCCCAAAGTTTTAGGCTTATCTCTGATTCAGATGAGAAAAGGAAAAGAAAAACTACCTGCTGATTTGGAACAAAGATTGGTGGAAAGAATGGCTGAGAATGCGGGCGATATGGATAGACATGTAGGAGCAAACCTGACAGATATTGCTACTGATTATTTCTATCGTGCTTGTCTTATGAAAGATAAAAAAGCTTTGGATAGGGCTATAGACTCAGCATTTGAACCTCTTAAGCTAGTAGCTGGGGCAGGAGAAGGAATCAAGTATGATTATTCGTTTCATCAACATGGTTCCCAATTATATATTGGAGGATATAGTGAAGAGTTGATAAAAGGAGTTATCGATTTTGCACTCAATATGATTGGTACAAGTTATGCTTTGAAAGGAGAAAAGTTGGCGATACTCAGTAAGTATGTTCGAGAAACGTATTTGACAACATTGCGCGGGCAATTTATACACTATAATGCTATTGGGCGTAGCGTAAGTCGGATAGGGCAGACAAATAAGTCGTCTTTTAGCAAGTTTATAACCAGTATGAAAAGTCTTGATCCAACTAATGCAGATGAATACGAAAGTGCAATTAGAAGAATGAAGAAAGACAAGCCTTCGAGTTATAAGATTACTTCATCCAATAAATTATATCCTATTTCTGATTATGTGATGCATACACGTCCATTTTACTCTTTCAGTGTACGTGCTGTTTCAGAACGTACAGCATATATAGAACATGGAAATGGAGAGAACTTGGATGCCTATTTTATGACTTTCGGTTCTACTTGTACTATGGTTGAAGGTAATGAATATGACGATATCTTCCCTGTATGGGATTGGAAAAGAATACCGGGAGTGACTAACCCATATGTGGAAGATATTCCACAAAGGAAAAAATGGGGAGTTAGCGGAACTGATATTTTTGTAGGAGGGGTATCGGATAACCAATATGCAATAATGACTTATTCGCATAGCGATACAATACAAGGAAAGTCTACACAAGCAAAAAAGTCATGGTTCTTTTTTGATAAGGAAATAGTCTGTTTGGGTGCTGGAATATCTTCCGATTCGCCATTTCCCATCAATACGACGATAGAACAGTCTTTGTTATTCGAAGACATAAGGGTATCTACCAATGGTAAAGAAAAGATATTAGAAAAAGGAAAAACCTTTTCAGATAGTAATGTTGACTGGGTTTATCATAATAAGGTAGGTTACGTTTTTCCTAATAAGGGAAATATATCCATTAGTGGCAAGCAAAAAAGTGGTACATGGAAATATATTAATGATAGTCAAAACGATAAGGAGGTCAGAAAGGATGTGTTTTGTATGTACTTTGACCACGGTGTTCGGCCCATAAAAACAACTTACTCGTATGTCGTGATTCCCGGATTAGCATCATCGTCCGAAATGGATAAGTATAAGGTTGATGAAATTTCTATAATTGCTAATAGTGAAAGTTTACAAGCTGTTATTAATAAGAAACTAGGTGTTTTACAAATAGTTTTCAATGAAGCCGGTAGATTTCAATCGGAAAGAGCGATTGTAGAAGTAGATAAGCCCTGTGTGGTGATGTTGAAAAATCTAAATCAATCGAACGTAGAGCTATACGTGGCAGATCCGGCTCAAAAGAAGTCAGATATAAAACTAAATGTGTCTATTCCTAGAATGAAGAAAAAGGATAAAGAATTACTATTCAAATTTTCTGAGGTGAAGGATGAAGATGCTGGTTTCAGCAAAAAAACACCTTTATAAAATATAAATTGTCTAGTGTAAATAGGTTTAATAAGCATATTGATATATCTTTTATCTGTATGTTATTGTTTGTAATGGCATTTTATTTAACATTAATGACAATGAATACCCATACTTTTCTTATTTACACAAATTTCTGCTTGACGGCTTGAAACAGATTGCTTGAGTGTTTTACTGATGGAAAGTTTACTTAATAAAAATGATCATAGATATTTTGTATTGATAAATTGTCGATAATCCACGCAAATTTGTATCTTCGTTTTGTTAAAAGTTTCCCTTTTTGAAAAACACAAATAATTTGATTGGTAGATATATCTTAATCTTTTGTAATTTTTTTCTGCTCCTAACTCCTTCGCTAGGGCAAAATATAAAATTTCGTCACTTGAGCACAAATGATGGCGTGTCACATGTGTCAGTTTTGAGTCTTTATATGGACGAAAATAATCACATTTGGATAGGAACCCGTGAAGGATTGAATAAGTATGATGGTTTGAATGTAGCAAGCTATCAGTTGAAAGAAAATGATTCTAAGAGCTTGTTCTCAAACAATGTGCAGAAAATAACAGGAGATAAAAAAGGGAATGTCTATGTTCTTACTACAGAGGGTATAAGCAAATACAGCATTCTGCAAGATGAATTTGAGACTATGTGGCAGGATAGCGAAATAAAAGCCATAAGTTATTCTCAATCTCTCTATGTAGGGCGAAATAGAGAAATATTTATTTTCGATCAATCTCAAAAAAAATTTATATCTCAATATACACTTCCCGAATTGGTAACTATTACCAGCCTATTGATTGATTCGGTGGATAATACAGTTTATGCCGGAACAAATGTAGGTCTGTTTGTAGTAAATAATAAAGGTAACATTGAGCATAAGATCAAAATAAATAGCAATATATCAAGTATCTATAAAGACGATGATGGAGACATCTGGGTGTCAAGTTGGAATGATGGAGCTTTTTTTATATCGGGAGGAATAGTCAGACAATTTAAGCATGATTTTCATAAAAAAAATAGCATAGCCTCCAATTTTGTTCGTAGCTGTTGTCAAGACAATAATGGGGATGTTTGGATTGCAACTTTCTCTGGTTTGAATAAATATAATAAAAAAACAGAAGAGTTCTCTTATTTTGCTCCCAGTAAAGATTCTGATGGTTTGACACACTCATCTGTTTGGAGTATTATTAAAGATCACCAAGGTACATTATGGCTAAGTACTTATTTCGGAGGAGTAAACTACTTTAACCCCGAATATGTAATTTATACACAATATCAATATAGTAAAAGTGAGAAAGAAGGACTAAGCTCACCAATAGTCGGACGGATGACCGAAGACGGAGAGAATAATTTGTGGATATGTACAGAGGGTGCCGGAGTGAATATGTATAATAGAAAGACAAAGCAGTTTGAATGGTACCTACCGGGAAGAGATACCCGAAACAGTATATCACACTACAATGTTAAAGCTATCTATTATGACCGTGAAATAAATGCCATGTGGTTTGGAACGCATCTGGGAGGATTGGATAAGCTGGATTTGAATTCGGGCGTTTTTACTCACAATAAGCATAGAGTAGATGATCCGCAGTCGATCCCTTCCAATATAGTGAGAGATATTGTACCATATGGAAGTGATTTGTTTCTTGCTACAGACTATGGAGTCGGTGTATTTGATAAGATATCAAGAAAAAGTCGAATGTTATTTGATGATCCTCTGAAAAATGAAATGGTTAGAAATACATTTGCACTTCACATCGATCATCAAGACAATTTGTGGGTCTCTGTGATGGGAGAGGGAGTATATCGTTACAATTTGAATACTAAAGAATTGAAAAACTATCGGCATAATCCGAATGACTTGACGAGCCTCAGCAATAATAATATAAATAGCATAGCACGAGATAGTGAAAACAAACTCTATTTTTGCACATCAGGAAGAGGTTTTGATGTTTTTGATCATCAATCAGAGACTTTTACGAACTTCGACTCTAATAAAAATGGATTAATTAGCGATTTTGTTTATAATATTCTGGAAGCTGCCCCGGATGACTATTTAATTATAACTAATTTGGGCTTTTCGAGATTTAATCCAAAAAATCAACAGTTTCATAACTACAATCAAAACAATGGCTTTCCGCTATCTACTACCAATGACAATGCTCTTTATCTTACTTCAGACGGAGAAGTTTTTTTGGGAGGAGTAGATGGTTTGGTCTCTTTTTATCTGGATAATCTAAATTTTACGCCAAAGGATTATAATATATTATTCAGTAAACTCTATGTAAACAACAGAGAAGTTCGGGTTAATGATGAAAGCAAGATTCTTAGCAAGGCATTTTTTAAGACCTCTTCAATTCGTTTACAAGCAAAGTACAATACCTTTGAAGTAGAGGTTTCTACAACGAATTATATTCCTTCCAATGCGGGTAGACTATTTTATCAGCTAAAGGGGTTCTCGGATGAATGGATTCCTCTGCGTGATACTAAAATTACTTATACCAACCTGGATGCAGGCGAATATACATTGATTATAAAAAGTGAAAATGAAGGAACTGCTGGTGTAAATACAGCAAGCTTAAACATAAAAATATTGCCTCCTTTTTATAAAACAACTTTAGCCTACTTTTCTTATATGGCTTTTTTCTTTCTCTTGTTTTTATATCTTATAAGGTCGCATGACAAACGGGTAAAACTACAAGCCTTGTTGGCATACGAACAAAAGCACTTGCAGGATGTAGAAAGAATGAATCAGTCGAAACTGAGGTTTTTTACCAACATATCACATGAGTTTCGAACCCCATTGACTGTTATTGTTGGTCAACTAAACTACCTTATCAACAAACACAACTTTACGAGCGATGTGTATAATAAGATTCTGAGTGCATACAAGAATAGTATACAAATGAAGGAGCTTATATCCGAACTTCTCGACTTCAGAAAACAGGATCAAGGTCATATGACAATTCTAGCTACAGAGAATGACATTGTACAATTTACTAGAGAAATCTTTGTCTTGTTCGAAGAGTATGCCAAATCAAGAGATATTACTTTTACATTCGAGTCAACTGAGGAAGCATTGAATGTGTGGTATGATAGCCGTCAGTTGCAAAAGGTAATAAACAACTTACTATCCAATGCTTTTAAATATACCCCTCAGTATGGAAGTATTACATTAAGTATTCATACAGAGAATAATGAGTGTTTTATTCTTATAGCAGATAGTGGGAGTGGAATAAATACAGATGATCGAGATAAAATATTTGATCGTTTCTATCAGGTAGAGGGAAACGAGGTCTCGGGAAGTGGTATCGGTTTGGCTCTCTCTAAGGGGATTGTTGAGTTGCATAAAGGTAGATTGGAAGTAGAAAGCGAGATAAATAAGGGCTCTACTTTTAAAATCATTCTACCAATGGGATATAGTCATCTGGACTCGAGTCAAATAAGTAGGCGAACAGTATCACAAGGCAGTAGTGTTGATGAGCTATCCATTCGTATTTTGAAAAAGTTCAAATACGAAGACTCGGATAAATTAGAAAAACAAAACATAGCTAAAGACGTTAAGATACTGATTGTGGAGGATAATGAGGATTTACGAGAAATGCTGATTGATACTTTCTCGTCTATATACACCGTCGTGAGTGCATCGGATGGAAGTGAAGGACTTGAGATGACACACAGAGAAATGCCGGATATTATTCTTAGCGATATTGTTATGCCCAATATGACCGGAATAGAGTTTTGCAAGGCCGTTAAATCTAATGTAGATATTTGCCATATTCCTTTCATTTTGCTCACAGCAAAGACGTCTATCGAGCACAATCTCGAAGGATTGGGCATTGGTGCAGACGACTATGTAACTAAACCTTTCGATATTGAGATACTTATATCAAGATGTAATAACTTGATAGTCGGACGTAGACTTCTTCAACAAATATTCAGCAATCAGCCGGATATCGATTATCGACAATTAGCGACAAATGATTTGGACAAAAAACTATTGGAGCTAGCTACATCCATAGTTGAAAATAATCTGGATAATTTAGACTTTAGCATCAATCAATTTTCAAAAGAGATGGGAATGTCGAGAACCAATCTTTTTACTAAAATAAAAGGACTGACAGGACAAACTCCCAATGCTTTTATTAATACAATGAGACTACGTAAAGCAGCGTTTTTACTAAAAAATAGATATGATTTGAATATTTCGGAAATATCGATTATAACCGGATTTAATACATCGCATTATTTTAGCAAATGTTTCAAAGATGTTTATAAACAAACACCTAGCGAATATAGAGGGATAGTTTGATGTGAGTGTGTGCTGTCTGTCATCTGTCACTTCTTTCCAATACAATACTATACATAAAATGTATTATTTTATACAGTGAATTCTTCCGTAATTCCGTACTTTATCAGTTCATAAATATGAGTGAACTTTATCTGAATTATGAAGACCATAAAATTTAAATACCAAATGAAACATTTACCTTATTTGAAAGGTGCATTAATCAGTGGAATAGGTGCTCTTACGCTAGCCTCTTGTTCTAATAAGACCAATACGCCAAAACAGAACTCTCCAAACGTAATTTATGTTTTTCCTGACCAGTTTCGAAACTGTGCACTCTCTTTTTGGAATGATGATGAGTTTGCCGATAAGGTGAACTTTAGAGCCGATCCCACACATACACCGGTATTGAATGCTTTTGCTAAAGAGGCGGTGGTACTGTCCTCCGCAGTGAGCAACTTCCCCCTTAGTAGTCCACACCGAGGCATGTTGCTTACGGGAATGTATCCTGACAGAAGTGGGATAACACTTAATTGCAATAGCGAAAGACCCTTTTCTACCTTAAATAGAGAGGCAGAAACAATAAGTGATGTTTTTTATAAGGCCGGATACGATTGCGGGTATATTGGTAAATTGCACGCTGATACACCTACAAAGAATGATCCGGACAGACCGGGCCAATATGTAGAGGACCGTATCCCTGCATGGGATGCATACACAGCGCCTGAAGATCGCCACAACTTTAATTTCTGGTATAGCTATGGAACATTTGACGAGCACAAGCGTCCTCACTACTGGGATACAGAAGGAAAACGACATGAGATACGCGAATGGTCGCCAATACACGAAGCTGATGTGGCTATAGAGTACATTAATAATACAGGCAATGTAAGAGATTCCGAAAAGCCTTTCTTTCTAATGGTAGGAATGAATCCACCTCATAGTCCCTATAGTTCACTCGAAGATTGTATGGAGGAAGATTATAATTTGTACAAAGATATTTCAGTAGATAATTTGTTGGTTCGCCCCAACGCAGACAAGACTATGGATAAAGCGAAGGCTTCTACTGCATATTATTTTGCATCTATTACCGGTGTCGATCGTGAATTTGGAAGAATACTGGAAGCATTAAAGAAACAAGGATTGGATGAGAATACGATTGTGATTTTTGCGTCTGATCATGGCGAGACTATGTGTAGTCAAGCTACAGATGATCCTAAAAATTCGCCATACTCAGAGTCTATAAATATACCATTTATGGTACGCTATCCAGGTAAAATAGAACCTAAAGTTGATGATTTATTATTATCCTCACCCGATATCATGCCTACAATCTTAGGCTTGAGTGGACTGGCTGATATGATACCACAAACGGTGGAAGGTAAAAACTATTCCCAGTTGTTTTATGGTGAAGAAGATGGGGTACAACGGCCGAATAAGGCGATTTATATGCAAAATATAAATGGAGATAGAGATGAAAACGGTAATGTAAAGAATTATTTCCCCTCGTCGCGGGGAATAAAGACTGCTGATTATACCTTGGCGTTCTATATAGATAAGAAAACGAGAGAAATGACAAGAACCTTATTTTTCGATGATAAAAATGATCCTTATCAGATGAACAATCTTGATGTAAAGAAAAACAAGGATATTTTTGAAGTCCTTTGTAAAGAAATGGCAGAAATGCTACGAGATACAGATGATGCTTGGTACAGAGAGAAAATATTGTCGACTATTATTCCATATAATTAAAATTGAGAATTTAACCTATGAAAAACCTTTTTAGAACGATATCGATTTTACTCGTTTTAGTGATAGTGAATCCTATAAATTTATTTGGTTTTGAAGCAGAATTAATCAAAAATGATCGCTTTTTATCTTTTGAAGATAGCTCGATTCCTCCCTTTATTACAACTAAGAATGGAGACTTGTCTCTCAGCAAGGTACATTATAAAGATGGAGTTCAATCTCTTCGTTGGAAGTATAGTCCAAACTCAATTCTAAGCATTAAAAAGGATCTACATTTCGAAAAAAAAGATCCTGCGGGAGTTGATACCTACCTGTCTACCTTTACCGTGTGGTTGTATAATGAGAAAGCAAGTGACAATAAAGTCGAATTCCAATTTCTGAAAGATGGGAAAGTTTGTACTTCTTTTGCCTATAATATAAACTTTACAGGTTGGAGGGCGGTATATGTTTCTTATGAACGAGACATGGAGGGCACACCTCTGGAGGGGATGAATGAAATAGTAGTGAAATCACCGGAAGAGTCGGGGATACTCTATTTTGATATGCTACTCACCGCATCCAAAACAGACCATAGACATCATACGAATGATATTCATCAACCATTTGTAAATAAAGATGCAACTAATCACTGGCTGATTATTTATAAAAATTCATTGATTGCACCCGACGAATCTCTTTACAAACCAGATGTGAGTGAAGCTGAGAAAAGAGAAATAGCATTGATGGAGGAAAGGCTTCGAGAGCTGATTGTTACAAAGACAAAAGTAACGGATAAGTCTGTTGAAAATTTAGAAAAACGTTTTGATAAATATAAGATTAAAAAAGAAAACGGAATTATATCTGGACTGCCATTATTCTATATTTATTATGCCGAAGTCTTTGAACGTCTATTGCCCAAGTGGGAAAAAGCGTATCATAGGAAAAAAGGACAAGAGTACAGAGAATATTTTACTCTTATGCAGCAGATAGCCAATCAGTATGCAAATTCAACAGAACAAATTCATAAGGATAAACTGCAAGATATGTTTCTCTTGATGTATGACCATGCTCAAGATCAAGGAGTAGCTTATGGTAGCAATATGGGTAATTTTTCGCATTATGGATACAGTTTTCGAGGCTTCTTTACTTCTTACTTCTTGATGAAAGATGTACTGAAAAAAAACAGGAATATAGATGAAACAGCCAAGTCGCTACAGTGGTATGCACAGACTAACGAAACGTTTATCCGTCCGCTTATGAATGGGATTGATATGGACTCATTCAATACGCTTTCTATGGGGCGAATATGTAGTATTCTTATCATGGATAACTCTCCTGAGAAAGTTCAATATATCCGAGCTTTTTCTCGATGGATAGATACTGGTTGCAAACCAGCACAAGGGTTGAATGGTGCATTCAAAACGGATGGAGGGGCTTTTCATCATCGCAACAATTATCCGGCCTATGCAGTAGGAGGCTTGGATGGAGCTACGAATATGCTCTATATACTGAGCCGAACCTCTTTTGCTGTATCTGAACTGGGACATCAAACAGTGAAGAATGTATTGCTTACGATGCGGTTTTACTGTAATATGACCTATTTCCCTTTATCTATGTCGGGAAGACATCCTGATGGTAAGGGAGAACTTATACCCATACATTTTGCTCGTATGGCAATGTCGGGAACTCCTAATGGAGAAAAAGAGATAGATACTGAAATGGTTGCAAGCTATCTTCGATTGACTAGTGCGGGTAAAGAGAAAGATGTTCCGGAATATATGCCTAAGTCGAACAAAGAAGAGCATTTGCGGATGATTAACTTGTTCCGAAAAAACAATATTAGTGCAGAGGAAGATCCGATAGGAAACAAAGTCTTGGGATATGGTTGTGTTTCTATTCATCGCAGAGATAATTGGTCGGCCGTAGTAAGAGGGCATTCCAGATACTTGTGGGCTGCTGAGCATTACCGAGGCGCAAACTTATATGGTCGTTATTTGGCTCATGGAAGCATGCAGATTATGACAGCATCGGATGGCGAGACTGTAAGCCCTCATAGTAGTGGATGGATTCAAGAAGGTTTTGATTGGGGACGTATACCGGGAACTACAGCTATTCATCTTCCTGTAGAAGAATTGAAAGCCAATGTGTTGAATGTAGATGCTTACTCGGGCTATGAAGAAATGTTGTATTCGGATGAAGCATTTGCCGGAGGACTGTCTCAGAACGGAGAAAATGGCTTGTTTGCGATGAAATTACACGAGCACGACAAATATAACGGTTCACATCGTGCACGAAAATCATATCATTTTTTTGACAACAAGATTATTTGCTTGGGTTCAGGTATAGAAAACGTGAACACTGAATATAACACAGAAACTACTATTTTCCAGTTGTCTGTAAATAAAGAAAACGATAGGTCATACTGGGATAAATATAAATCTGATAATGAATATTGGGTAGACCATTTAGGAACAGGATATTATATCCCTAGTAAGTCGGAGAATAAACTTGTTTTTGAGAAAAACTTCCCTCAA
Organism: uncultured Bacteroides sp.; assembly: GCA_964583185.1. Lineage (GTDB taxonomy): Bacteria > Bacteroidota > Bacteroidia > Bacteroidales > Bacteroidaceae > Bacteroides_E. The sequence continues at coordinate 26,189 of CAZOVL010000016.1, forward strand.
AAGTCAAGATATCAAAATACTGGAGAACCAACAAGTGGAGATTGGGTTAACCTTGTTGTCGACCATGGAAAATCTCCGAAAGGAGCTTCATACGAGTATGTTGTTCTGCCGAAAAGTAATACGGTACAAAAAGAAAATATAAAGAAATCGTATGATGTCATTCGTAAAGACACCGATGCACATATAGTAAAAGATAAGCAAACAAATACTACATCATTTGCTTTTTTTGAGACTCCGACCTCTTTGCACAACTCGGTAATTGCTGCGGTTGATACCTCTTGTCTGGTAATGCTGAAAGAGCAGGGAGATCAACTGGTACTAACAGTTTCGAATCCGGATTTAGCTTTATATAGAGGAGAATCAGACGAGGCTTTTGATCAGGATGGAAAGAGAATAGAAAGAAGTATATACTCACGTCCATGGATTGAAAATGAGAGTCAGGAAATTCCTGTCAATATAACGTTGAAGGGAGAGTGGATTATAAAAGATAATGATGGATATATTTTAATTCAGAGAGAGAATAAAAGAACGCAGTTAACTTTTAAGTGTAAAGATGCTGCTTCTATCAATGTAGAATTGGAAAGAAGATGATGAAGAGTAAAATGTTAACAAAGGCAGTCCCTTTATTTGGAGTAGGGATGGGATTGATGGCCTTGCATTCGTGTGGAAATGCTAAGAAAGACCCCGTAGATAGACCTAATATCGTTTTTATATTAGCAGACGACATTGGTTATGGAGATTTTAGCTGTAACGGTGAGACTACAGTAAATACACCTAATGTAGACAAGGTGGCCCAAAGTGGAATACGTTTTACTGATGCTCACTCGGTTGCTGCTACTAGTACACCCTCGCGATATTCGTTGCTTACAGGCGAATATGCGTGGCGGCGCGATGATACCGATATTGCCGCTGGAAATGCAGGAATGATTATTTGGCCCGACCAATACACCATGGCAGACTTGTTCAAGGACAATGGCTACAAAACCGGTGTGGTAGGTAAATGGCATCTAGGTTTAGGAGATAAAACAGGAGAGCAGAATTGGAATGGATTCATCACCCCAGGACCATCCGATTTAGGATTCGATTATTCTTATATTATGGCAGCAACTGCCGACAGAACACCTTGTGTATATGTCGAAAATCAAAGAATTGTGAATCTTGATCCGTCAGATCCGATTTCGGTGAGTTATCTAGAAAACTTTGAAGGAGAACCAACCGGACGAGAGAATCCTGAATTGTTGACTAAGATGAAGCCTTCGAATGGACATGATATGAGTATTGTAAACGGTATCTCTCGTATAGGATATATGAAAGGAGGCAAGGCTGCTCTTTGGATAGACGAAAATATAGCAGATAGTATAACATCGCACGCAGTTTCTTTTATCGAAAAGAATAAGGATAATCCGTTTTTCTTGTATTTGGGAACGAATGATATACACGTTCCTCGCGTACCACATCCTAGATTTGTAGGAAAGAGTGGTATGGGAGCTAGAGGTGATGCTATTCTAGAGTTTGATTGGACAGTAGGCCAAATAGTTGAAACTCTCGAAAAAGCTGGTATAATGGATAATACGATTATAATAATCACGAGTGATAATGGACCTGTTGTAGATGATGGATATGCCGATCAAGCGGTAGAATTATTGGGGGACCATCGTCCTTGGGGCTCTTTTCGTGGAGGTAAATACAGTATGTTTGAGGCCGCAACAAGGGTGCCTCTTATTGTGAGTGGAAAAGGTATTTCGAAAGGCAAAGTTTCCGATGCTTTAGTTTCTCAAATAGACTTTTTTGCCTCCTTTGCAGAAATACTTAACTATGAACTTCCTAAACAGGTTGTTGATAGCAAATCTGCACTAGTAACACTCAAAGGTGATGATGATAAAGGGAGAGATTACGTGATAGAGCAAGGAACCGGCTTATCTGTATCGACAGGCGAATGGAAGTATATTGAACCAAACAATGGTTTGGTCTATGATAAGTTTACCAATATAGAACTAGGGAACGATACACTTCCTCAACTGTATAATTTGACGAAAGATATAGGGGAAAGGGAGAATTTAGCCTTTGAAAATAGAGAAAAGCTAGAGGAACTAAAGCAAATTATAGCTAAAGAGCGTGC
>CAZOVL010000016.1:28407-42017 GCA_964583185.1 uncultured Bacteroides sp.
TTGAAAATAGAGAAAAGCTAGAGGAACTAAAGCAAATTATAGCTAAAGAGCGTGCTGTAAAGTGAGCATACTAGGTTTGGTGTAAAAAGACTTGGCATATTTATATGTAAATATCTTTAATATCTTGATGAAAGACCTTAAAGTAAAGAAGATTAGAAGCATTAGTAGTGTCGAAGAGATGGTCTAGTTTGAAGGCTAAAGCAAGTTTTATAAGTGTGGAGATGACTTGAAACAGTCTCATTTCTTATCATGTAACCCGACAAAGAACGATACACCAAATTTTCACCTATCTGATTTTTTTGAAAAATTAAAATTGAATAAAATATGAAACCTACGTTATTAGTACTAGCTGCCGGAATGGGTAGCAGATATGGGGGACTGAAACAATTGGATGAAGTAGGACCCGGTAAAGACACCATTATGGATTACTCAATATACGATGCAATTGAGGCAGGATTTGGGAAAGTCGTTTTTATAATTCGAGATTTCTTTGAGGAGGATTTTCTAAAAAATATATTACCGAAGTATGAAAATAAAATTCAGGTAGAAACTGTAAATCAGGAGTTGGATAAGCTTCCCGAAGGGTTTTCTATACCTGAAGGTCGTGTTAAACCTTGGGGTACAAATCATGCTGTATTGATGGCAAAGGATATAATAAAAGAGCCTTTTGCAGTGATCAATGCGGACGATTTCTATGGAAAAGAAAGCTTTAAAATAATGTGTGAGGCACTTACTAAGCTTGAAGGGAAGGATAGTAAATATTGCATGGTGGGTTACCGATTAAAAAATACCTTGTCGGAAGGCGGATCTGTTTCTCGAGGAGTTTGTTCAACCAATGATCAGAATGAATTGACAGGTGTTGTTGAGCGTACCGAAATAGTTCGTGCCGATGATGGCACAATTCAATACAGAGACGACGAAAACTGGAAGAAGATAAATGGGGATATCATTGTTTCTATGAATCTTTGGGGATTTACTCCAGATTACTTTACTCATTCAGTAGCTTTTTTCTCTGAATTTCTGGAAGAAAATAGGCGAAATTTAAAATCAGAATACTTTATTCCGTCCGTCGTAAACACTCTGATAACAGAAGGAACAGCCTCAGTGAAGGTTTATAGTACACAATCTGAATGGTTTGGAATCACTTATCCACAAGATCGTCCGAATGTTGTAAGTAAACTGGAGCAACTAACAAAAGAAGGTAAATATCCATCAAAATTATTTTAATCAAGACATAATAATGACACTAATAAAATCAATATCCGGAATAAGAGGAACTATTGGCGGTGCTGTAGGAGATAGTTTAACACCATTAGATACTGTGAAATTTGTTGCTGCATATGCAGCCTTTATAAGAGAAAGTACGACAGTCACAAGTAATAAGATAGTGGTAGGACGTGATGCCCGAATTTCGGGAGAGATGATGGAGCAGCTAGTTGTGGGGACACTTATGGGAACAGGGTTTGATGTTGTAAATATAGGGTTAGCAACTACCCCAACCACAGAAATGGCCGTGGTAATGGAGCAGGCATGCGGGGGGATTATATTGACAGCTAGTCATAATCCTAAGCAATGGAATGCTTTGAAGCTTTTGAATGAGCAGGGAGAGTTTTTGAATGCTAAGGAAGGTGAAGAAGTGTTGAAGATAGCTGAATCGGAAGACTTTACGTTTGCAGAAGTAGACGATTTGGGAAAAATCACAAAAAAAGATTATACTGATGCACATATTCAAGCTGTTTTAGACTTAGATTTGGTTGATGTAGAAGCGGTGAGAGAGGCAAACTTCTCGGTAGCTATCGATTGTGTCAACTCGGTAGGAGGTCTCATTATTCCTCAGCTACTAAAAGCGATGGGAGTAAATATTGTATATGAGTTATATTGCACACCTAATGGACACTTCCCTCACAATCCTGAGCCATTGAAAGAAAATCTGAAAGAGCTTTCGAAGGTAATGCAGGGGGAGAAATATGATGTGGGTTTTGCTGTTGATCCGGATGTTGACCGATTAGTAATTATGTGCGAGGATGGAGATATGTTTGGCGAAGAATATACCTTGGTAACTGTTGCCGATTACGTATTACAGCATACTCCGGGTAATACGGTTTCCAATCTTAGTTCTAGTCGCGCATTACGCGATGTAACACGTCAACATGGCGGAGAATATTATGCGTCAGCCGTAGGAGAGGTTAATGTAACAACACTGATGAAAAAAACGAATGCTGTGATTGGAGGAGAAGGAAATGGTGGAATTATATACCCAGCCAGTCATTACGGACGTGACTCGTTGGTTGGAATAGCTTTGTTTTTAACATTCTTAGCAAAAGACAAGAGAAAAGTTAGTGATATAAGAGCAAGTTATCCTCAATACTTTATGGCTAAACAGAAAATTGAATTATCCCCCGATGTTAATGTTGATTTTATCTTAAATACGATTAAAGAAAAGTACAAAGAATATGATGTTACCGACATTGATGGGGTGAAAATAGACTATGAAGATAAATGGGTTCACCTTCGTAAATCAAATACAGAGCCTATTATTCGTATATACTCTGAAGCATACACCATGGAAAAAGCAGAAAGCGTGGGCAAGGAGATAATAGACGAAATAACGAAGCTGACAAAAAAATGAAACAGCTAACGCTACAATGAGCTATAAACCAAAACAATCTAAAAATTATGAATGAAAAACTGATGGTCGTTGCCGGCAAGTTCAAATTCGAGGGAGAAGTAAAAAATGTACGTCCATTAGGAGAAGGTCTTATTAACGATACCTATTTTGTGGAAACGACAGAGGGTTCTCCAAATTATATTTTACAGCGAAAGAATAAGAATATTTTTCAGAATATTCCGGCCATGATGGATAATATATATAAGACGACTACACATCTGAAAAAGAAAATTAAAGCAGTTGGGGGCGATCCTTTGCGAGAAGCAATGACATTGACACATACAGTTGATGGTCAACTCTACTACTTGGATGATAATAATGAATATTGGACGGCTTGTCTTTTTATAGAGGATACTATAACATATCAGTATGCTTCATCTTTAGAATTAGCTTATCAAGGTGGTAAGGGCATAGGCAAATTTCAGGCTATGCTATCGGATATGAAAGAGCCCCTTGTCGATATTCTTCCCGGATTTCACAATATTCGCATTCGTTTTGACCAGTGGGATACAGCTGTAAAAAACGACACGGCAGGGCGAGTAAAAGATTTGACAACAGAGATTTCCTGGATTGAAAAATATAAAGACGAAATGCTTAGCTTTTGGGAAAAGGTCGAAACGGGAGAAATCCCCATTCGTGTAACCCACAATGATACTAAAATAAGCAATATACTCTTCAATCAGCAAGATGAGGTTCTTTGTGTTATTGACCTTGATACTGTCTTGAATAGTACTTGTCTCAACGACTATGGAGATGCAATACGCTCGTATGCCAATGCCGGTCTAGAAGATGACAGAGATGTGAATAATGTGTATCTAAAGATGGATGTTTTCGAAAGCTATACAAAAGGATATTTATCGCAAACAAAGTCTTTTTTGACTCAGTCGGAGTTGGATAATCTCGCTTTTTCTGTGAAATATATTACTTATGAGCAAGTTCTTCGTTTCCTGATGGATTATATTGATGGTGATACCTATTATAGAACTGCATATGACAAACATAACTTGGTGCGTACGCATGCTCAATATAAGCTTTTGCAATCAATAGAAGAAAACTTCGAAAAGATGAAAGGTATTATCGAAAAAGCATAGCAGAGGATATGTTAGGAAAATAGATATAGACGTAAGTTTGACAGAAGGATTTTGATGGGTATCATTAGAGGGAAGTGATTTCTAATGATACCCATTGCCTTTCTAAGAATCTTGTGTTTTTGTTGTAAACGTTCATAACTTAGTTGAACGGCCTGCTATTAAAATTCTCAATCGGATACTTTATTTTGTTCTATAGTAAAAAACCAATAAATTAATCTCTTAACTAATTGTTTAAGAGATTTTGTGGTTAAGAGGATAAATAAACGATATTTGTAGAACAAACTATAACACTTATTTAGGGCGAGTCAATCTTTCTTCTTCTTATTTCTGGAGTTTTACATTTATACTTCTTCCATGTTGACACATGAATTTCACAGTTGTTTCATTTTCCTCAATATGATGTTTGATATATCCATCATTGTCTGTTGCATACCATTTTCCTTTCAATCTAACCGTTACAGGCACAGGTTTACTTTCGTTTTGATTCCATGGGCGTGAATAAATATTTAAGACAAGCCTTTTTCCTTCTTTATCAAACATTTCTTGAGATGGACCTCGATAAAATGCTAAATCGGGATTGGCAACAGTTAATAATATCCCATCTTCTCTTTCTTGCAACATAACAAGTGAAGCTGTATCCACAGAGCTTATAATTTCGCTAGGCACCGAACGTGGAGTTTCAAAAAGTACAAAAGAGGTAGTGGCTGAGGTTTTATCTTTTACTATGTGGGCTTTATTATCCTTTTGTAGGACAGTATATGATAAAGATATCTTTTTTGCATCATTCAAATTTGTTTGAGGCATTATCACATATTCGTATTCCTCTTTCTGCGGCTTCTTCCCATGGTTAATCACCAAGTTAACCCAATCTCCAGAATTAGGCTTTGCATTGTTTTGGTATCTTGACGCTTGTGGGAAATTTTTCTCGAAAACTAGCTTCTTCCTTGTATTATTAGGAATATAATAACTATTACCTATATGGTCGTGCCAGTATGTATCACCTTTATAATTACTCCAATAATTTTTATCATCTTGACTAGATACAGCAAGCTGAAATATAGTAGTTTCTGTATTGTATTCGTTATTTATGTTTTCTATCTCAGAACCTAAACAAATAATTTTGCTACCAAAAAAATGATAGGACTTTAAAGCTCTGTGTGATCCATTATACCTATCATGTTCGTGAAGTTTCATCCCAAATGCACCATTAAGGCTATCTTGAGCAATTCCTCCAGCAAATGCCTCATCTGAAAACAACATTTCTGATTTTTCTTTAGGTGCTCTTAACAACTCTAGTGGTAAATTTATTGCTGTAGCACCTGGTATACGAGCCCAATTAAAACCCTCTTGAACCCATCCTCCACTCTTGGGTGTAACAGGTTCATCTTTGTTTTTATTTGTCATTATCTGTAAACTTCCATAAGCTAAATATCTACCATAAAAATTAGCATCTACATAGTGTTCAGAAGCCCATAAATAGCGTGAATGACCTTTTGCAACTGCTGTCCAGTTGCTTCGACGGTGGGCAGAAAGACAAGCATATCCCATAGCTATATTTCCATTAGGATTAATCTCTGGTTTTATAGCTTTCGACCTAAATAACTGAATCATTTCATTTTGTTCATGCTTATTTGTTTTGGGCATATACTCCGCATTGTCTTCTTTTTCGTTAGTCTCAACAAGTCTTAGATATGCTGCTGCCATTTCATTATCTATGGCATTTTTGCCATTGGGTGACCCTGAAACTGCCATGCGTGCAAACTGAATAGGAATTAACTGTCCTTTACCATCGGGGTGTCTTCCTGACAATGCAAGAGGAAAGTTTGTTGTATTACAATAGAAACGCATGGTTAGTAATACATTTTTAATTGTTTGGTGTCCATATTCTGATATTGCAAAAGGAGTCGCATGAAATACATAGATCATTTTAGTGACTCCATCGAGCCCTCCAATGGCATAGGCTGGGTAGTGCCCTACATGATGGAATGCTCCTCCATCTATTTAAAAAGCGCCTTGCAATCCAGGTGAAGGTCTGCAACCAGTGTCTATCCAACGACTATAAGCTCTTATATATTGTAGTTTTTCGGGAGAGTCATCCATCATCAAAATACTACAAGCCTTGGCAATAGCTAAAGTATTAAATGCATCCATGTTTTGCCCGTTGACAGCAGGTCTTACAAATACCTCATTTACTTGTGCATACCATTGTAGTGCTGCATATGCATCTTTCAATCTTTTGTTTCGTTGCAGAACATCTTTCATCAAGAAATAAGAAGTAAAGAAGCCTCGAAGGCTGTATCCATAATGGCTGAAATTCCCCATTCCACTACCATAGGCTATCCCCTGATCTTTTGCATGATCATACATATCGAGGAACATTTTTTCTAGTCTCTCTTTTTGGGCAGTACTTTCTGAGAAAATATAATTGTTCGCTATTTGCTGCATCAGATCAAAGTATTCTTTGTATTCCTGTCCCATGTTGGCATATAATTTTCGAGTCCAATGGGGAATCAAACGCTGAAAGGCTTCAGAGTAATAAGTATAGAAAAGTGATAATCCATTAATTCCTCCATTCTTTCGAGAGATTTTATACTTCGTAAATTTGTTTTCCAGATTATCTATTTTTTTGTCTGTCACCTTTGTTGGACTAGCAATGAGCTCTTTTAAACGTTTTTCCATAATGGCTGTTGCCTGCTTGTCTTCTTCGATAACATTTGGGTAGTAAAGATCGGCATCCGGCTCTACTTCTGCACGGTAAAGCATTGTTTGCCAATGATTAGTCACTCCTTTGTTAACAAATGGTTGTTGTCTGTCAGGAGTGTGGTGTCGAGGGTCTACCTTTGAGCCCGTAAGTATCATGTCAAAGAAAAGTTCTCCATCTTCCTCTTCCGGAGATATAATCCTTAACTCATTCATCCCTTCTACAGCCTTACCTTCCATATCTCTTTCATACGATACATAGATAGCTCTCCATCCTGTAAAGTCGATAGAATAAGAGAATGAGCATTTTTTATTTCCATCTTTATAAAAAATAAATTCTATTGACTTATCGCTAGCTTTGTTATTGTATACCCATGCCGAAAAAGTGGATAGAAAATTATCCCCTTGAGTTTTTTCTTCAAAAAACATATCCCACTGAAGGATCAATTCTGCTCCATGTTTGTATGTCCATTTCAACGATTGACTTCCGTCTTTGTAATGATTTTTAGACAGATTGATATCTGAGTTTATAGAATGGATGAAGTTAGGTATTTCGTTCTCGAACGATAACAAACGTTCGTGTTTTATTTCTACTCCCAGCATAGGATAAGAAAAAGAAGTAAAGATTATAAGTAGGCAAAGAAACGTAACGAATCTTTGTTTTTTTAGTTTTTTTTCAACAATCACCATATCAGTTTTTTTAGGTTAGTACAATAAAAATAAAATTAAGTGGAAACACAGTAGGTTAAGAGCAAAAAAGTACATATTTTTTATAAAATAGTACTGAATCCTATATGAGATTTGCTACAAGAGGTGATATTTTATTATTTTGTGTAATATAGAGTAGCCAAGATGCAACTGATATTATATTGATAATAAGATATTCACTACAGCTTTGTATCCAAACATCAAATGGGTTACAACTTACTTCTAAATTATTTTTCATATGAAAAAAAACTTTATTACACTGTGTTCGATCGCTTTGCCTTTAGCTGTGCAGGCACAAGACAAGCTAAACATTCTCTATATTATGACAGATCAGCAGACTGCATCAGCAATGAGCTGTACAGGTAATCTTGATTTGCATACCCCCAACATGGATCGCCTAGCACAAAATGGCATAATGTTTAGTAATGCTTATTGTTCAGCTCCTTTAAGCACCCCATCTAGGGCTTCTATGTTTACAGGTTATATGCCATCACAGATAGGACTATCAGAGAATCATCTTCCTATGCCCGATTCATTATATAGTACTACACTTGGTGTGCTATTAAGTAAGGCTGGTTATGATTGTGTGTATGCAGGAAAGTGGCATGTCCCCGAAGCGTCGATGGTAAACCCTTCTTTGAAGTTTAGAACTTTACATAATCATAATGATTATGGGCTAGCTGAGTCGTGTATAGAGTATCTAGAAAAAAGAGATCAAAAACCTTTTTTTATGGTTGCTTCGTTCGACAATCCTCATAATATATGTGAGTATGCAAGAAAGCAAAATATGCCATTTGCAGAACTTGTTGAACCTCCATTAGATGATTGCCCTAACCTCCCTTCAAATTTTGCTGTCAATCCGCACGATGCTGATGTATTACAATATGAGAAAGGATTAAAATATTCTTTATATCCTACATTAGCCTATGAGGTAGAAGACTGGCGTAGATATCTCAATGCTTATTATAGATTGGTGGAACATGTAGACAATGAAATAGGAAAGATTCTAAACACTTTGGACAAAAATGGTTTATGGAAAAATACCATTGTTCTTTTTACTAGCGATCATGGAGATGGAGCTGCTTCTCACCAATGGAATCAAAAAACAGTTTTGTACGAAGAGGTGACAAATGTACCCCTGATTGTTTGTCATCCAAAAAGCAATAAAACAGGAACGAGTTTACATTTGGTTAACAATGGAGTAGATCTTATGCCTACTCTGTGTGAAATAGCCCAGATTCAGATTCCGAGTGGTAGACAAGGAGTGAGTTTTCTACCTGCTATTTTTGATCCCTCTATTTCTAACCAAGATTTTGTTGTAACTGAGACCTTATTTGCACAAACAGGTGGTACAAGAGGATGGATGTTACGTACTGCCGAATACAAATATGTTTTATACGACAAAGGAAAATACAGAGAACAGTTATACGAAATAAATAAGGATAAAGGAGAGATGAGGAATTTAGCAGTAGAATCAAAATTCAAAAATATATTAATCGAACACCGCAACATACTAAAAAACTGGATGCATAAGCACCCTCATGGTGAGGGGGTTAATATTATCAATTGTATTCCCCAATAAGAAACAAGCTAAATAACGGAAAGCATAACAAATGGTGATAGGAAAAGCTAAATAGCTACTACATATCAAATCTTTTATCGGCAAATCAAAAAAATACAGTGATGATACAGATATGGACGACATTGATTGGCATACTCATCCTAAAAGTGTTGAAACAAGTAGCTAAATATAGTTGGTATAGTGGCTTTTATCAAGCTAAATTTGAGGCAGGATTGTCAAAGTATAGTGAAATCTATTCTAATCAATCTGTTTTCAAATATGAATGTTTTATTTAAAGGTTACCTTTGATCACAGATTCAATATCATTATTAGAATATCTATGAAATCACAAATTAGATACTCTGATCATTCTAAATAATCTTTCAATGCCTCTCGTAATATTTTCAACATCTTACTTATGTGATACTCTATAGATTTAACACTAAGACCGTACAATGATGCAATCTCTTTATTCGTTTTATACTTAAAACGACTAAGTTTAAATATCTCTCTAGTTTGTTCTTCAACAGAATTAAGTGTCTGTCCTAGAATTAAATTTATTTCGCTAGAAAGCAGTTGATCGGGCTTACAATCTTCTAGCATGGATATTCTTATATTTAATTCTTCTAAACTTGCTTTCTTTATATTATCTAAAGCTTTCACTTTAATAGCTTCATGTCTTAAATGATCCAATGCCTTATTTCTCAATATACTTACCAAAAGTGCTTCTGGTTTTTCAACCATCCCCTCTATCATCTTTTCCCAAAGTAAAAGAAAAGCGTCTGTGGTAATATCTATAGCTATATCCTCACTACGAACATATGACTTTACAAACGAAATAGACTTTCTATAATTTTTTTTATAGAGAATACTAAATATATGTTTCATTTGTTGTTTCATATATGATTTACTGAAGAATCGGAATTAGAACACAAATGTAAATAAAACACAATTAATTGAGTCTTAGCCTACTTTTTTGCTAAAAAAGCAAAAAAAATAAAAAAACCATTTTTTTCTTTAGGGTCATTAATCCTACGTTCGTCTTTAATAATAGAGGGGAACAAGATTATCAAACAAATATTTTAATAACCTATAGATGGATCAAGACTTATTAAACAAATATATAAAAGGAGAAATACTTTCCCAAGATGAGGAAAAAGTAATTAGCCTGTGGTTACAAGAATCTTCAGAAAATGTAAAATTATATAAAAATCTACATAAAATAGAAGATATAGTGCTTTGGAATGAAGATGTATTTAATATAGAAACAATACAAGAAGGCAACACTAATAAAAGGAATAAAGTTAAACGTTATCTTCTATCCTTAAGTAAATATGCCGCTGTTTTTCTCTTATCACTTGTTCTCAGTTATTTTTTTATTCAATCCTTTAGTCCTATTGAAGAAAATGATGCATCTCTTTCTAACTCAATATTTGTGCCTCCAGGGCAAAGGGTGGAAATAACATTAGTAGATGGAACTAAAGTATGGTTAAATGCAAAAACACATTTCACTTTTCCTGAAAAATTCACAGATAAATCTCGAAATGTTTACCTAGATGGAGAAGCATATTTTGATGTTGCAGAAAATGCAGAAGTTCCTTTCATAGTAAAAACAAACAACTATAGTATCAAAGTACTAGGTACCGAGTTTAATGTAGTAGCATATAAATATGCTGAAATATTTAATACGTCTCTTATCGAAGGATCAGTGGAAATTTTTTCTGAAGATCAAAAACATTTATGTATACTTAGCCCGAACCAAATGGCATACTCTACCAACTCAAATGAACTAATAACCTCATCAATCCAAGATCATAATTTCCTTCTCTGGAAGGAAGGCATAATCTATTTTGACAACGAAACTGTTGAAAACATAATAAAAAAACTAGAACTCTACTTTGACGTTAAAATAAAAGTCGATAAAAAATCATTACTATCGCATAATTATTCAGGTAAATTCAGAGTAAATGATGGGGTAGAGCAAGTTTTAAAAGTTTTACAATTAAAACATAACTTTAAATACATACGTGATGATGCAAACAATACTATAACAATACTTAATTAAACAAATAGCCTATGTAGAGATACCAGCAACAAAATAAAAGCCTGAAAAGTGCTGCAACACCTTTCAGGCTACAAAAAGTAAAATACCAGACAAACATTCAATTAATCTTAGTACTAACCTTTTTGATATAACAAATGTATGAAAAAAAACTCACATCTTAAATCTAAAGACTTTCAAATAGATCTTAATAGAGGAATTCGAATTATGAAAGCATTTTTAATCCTAACAATCTTTTCTATATCGATAATATACGCAAGCGAGGCTCATAGCCAAGTAGCAAAAGTAAGTATTGATAAAAAAAATGAAACTATAAAAAATGTTATTGAAGAAATAGAGAAACAAACAGACTATCTATTTGTGTATGACAAACAAGAAGTTGACATAAATAGAAAAATTTCTGTCGTTGCAAAAAATAGACCTGTATCAACTGTATTAAAAGATATATTTACAGAAACAGATATTGTTTATGCAATGGCTGGAAACAACATTATGTTGATGAAAAAAACTGAAGTGAACATTCAACAACAAGATGGTATAACTATCAGGGGAATTGTTTATGATGAGTTTAACGACCCTCTAATTGGGGCTTCTATTTTTGAGAAAGGAACTACAAATGGAGTCTCAACCAATATCGAAGGTCGTTTCCAATTAACACTCAAAAATGCCACTGAATTTCAAGTTTCTTTTATAGGCTATGCAACCAAAACAATTATTGTAGGAAGCCAAAGAGACTTTATAATTAAAATGGACGAATCTTCCAATCTGTTGAATGAAGTTGTAGCCGTAGGCTATGGTGTACAGAAAAAAAGTACCCTTTCGTCTGCTATTAGTAAAATAGAAAGTAGTGACCTAAATGAAGGGGCACCTACAAATGTTCAAAATGCCCTAAAAGGAAAAGTATCAGGTGTCCAAATAACCTCTCAATCAGGACAACCCGGAGCAGATTCTAAAATTCGCATACGTGGTACAGGAACTGTAAATGATGCAAACCCTCTTTACATAGTAGATGGTATGCCATCATATAGTGGTATTAATCATTTAAACCCATCGGATATAGAGTCCATAGAAATATTGAAAGATGCAGCATCTGCAGCTATTTATGGAGCTAGAGGCGCCAATGGTGTAGTACTAGTGACAACTAAGACAGGGAAAAATACTTCTAAGACATTGGTAAACTACGAATTTTCTTATGGTATTCAAAGTCCTGAAAATAAGGTTAAATTGATGAATAGCCAAGAGTATCAAATGATGATGAACGAAATGGCCTCTTACTCGAATAAAAAGCCATATTTTCCTACACCATCATCTGTAAATACAGACTGGCAAGAAGAATTAACTTATAAAAATGCTCCAGTTGTTAATCACAAACTATCGCTCAGTGGAGGTGGAGAAAGAAACACCTATTATGTTTCATTAGGCTATATAAAACAAAGTGGAGTTTTTGCTAAAGGTTATGCCGATTATGAGCGATTCAATGCTCGTTTCAATTATACCAATACACTCCTTGAAGAAAAAGAACGCAATTGGCTTAATAAAATAACTTTTGGTTCTATTATGAGTTACTCGCGTACCCAACGAAAGGGTAGTACCATAGGTAATAGTGAGGCTGCAGGTATCATAACATCAATTAATATGTTACCTCCTACCGAAACAATTTATCAAGACAATCAGGATAAAATTAATCAATATAAAATTGAGTTTCCTAACTATATAAGTGATAAAAATGGCAGACCTTATAATATTATTGATCTGAATGAAATAAATAACCCTTTTGCATCATTACAGGTAAATAACAATCAGCGACGCATCCCACAGGTATTTACAGGGAACTTTTATCTTGACTTTGATATTCTTCCCGGATTAAAATTAAAAACCTCAGCAGGTTTCGATTGGGGATTTAGTTCTATTAAAAATGTGATACCCGTATACGATCTCAATACAACCAATAAGAATACAATCTCTCGTATCGAAGATGAAAAAAGTGAATCAAATTTTTGGCAATGGGAAAACGTACTATCTTATACCAAGTCTTTTGGCAATCATAACTTAAGTTTACTCGGAGGTACTACAATGTCTTCTTACAACTCATCTAATCTTGCAGGCACAGACTACGACCTGTTAGTTGTAGATATAAACAAGGCTTACATAGACATTGCTATTGGTGATCGTAGTATGGAACGTATAAGAGGAGGTGCATACAAACATAACCTAGCATCAATATTCTCACGTATCAATTATAACTATGCAGAAAAATACCTCTTCGAAGCAGTAATTAGACGTGACGGTTCATCCAACTTTGGATCACAACATAAATATGCTGTTTTCCCTTCTGTTTCGGCTGGATGGGTATTTACCTACGAAGATTTCTTTAAAGAGAGATTTAGTTGGCTTAGTTTTGGTAAACTACGTGCCGGATGGGGACAAAATGGGAACGAAGCTATTGGAGCATTTGGTTATACGAGTATGATAAGTATGGGATATGATGCTGTCGTTAATGGTATGGTAGTACCTGGAGCAAAAACTTCAGGATATGTTAACCATGACTTGAAATGGGAAACCTCTGAGCAAACTAATATAGGTCTTGATCTCCGCTTCTTCAATAATGCTTTATCTATTACAGCAGATTACTTCAAAAAGAAGACAAAAGATATGTTGTTGAACGTTCCATTACCAGAATATACGGGTTTTTATAGTATGTGGGCAAATGCTGGTAGCATGAAGAATGAAGGTGTAGAATTAGAGGCTTCTTATCGCTTCAATATAAATAAAGTAAACTTTAGCATAGGAGCAAATGCATCTTATGTTAAGAATAAAGTA
>CAZOVL010000017.1:0-41546 GCA_964583185.1 uncultured Bacteroides sp.
TTTGCTTTATACCAACTTTACCCACAAATTTATTGGCCTTCTTTTTTCAAAGCGTGGGGTTTTGATCCTGAATTTGCAAATATCGCTTCAGTACAAGGTTGCGATGTAGTGAGAGCCTCTTGGCTTACCGACTTTGAAGAGCAGGAACGCTCCAGTGCCTCTGAAGCAATGCAGCTATTAAAAGAAGCCAATCGGATGGTCGACTTGCTAGACCGGGATTATAAAACTCAGGTCAATTCGGTTCGCATAGACTATCAACTAAAGGGTAATCAATTATTCGTGGATGGATTAAGTTCTCCTCTTGATATAACACCTCATAGTTTGTCTTTTGAATCACACCCTCCCTTTGATTTTATGGAGTTTAGACAAATGTTGGAAAAAAGAAGAGAAATTACTCTTTTTACTACTACCATTGACTCGGAAGTGGATTTACTATTTGAAAAAGATGAAGAGAAACGCAAACTAGTACAGACTTTAGCCAATCGATTCACAGAGTCTGCTGCTCAATCGCTTTACTCTTCACTGTTTGAAGAAAAAACAAAGACTCCCCTCGTAGCTTTTATAAAAAGAGAAAAGGAACTTTTGAATCTAATGCAAGAGAAACTAAACCTCACAGAATTAGACATACAAATTAAACCGGACAACACATTAACACCTAATGCTTCCAAAATTGGATTAATGATACCTCATTATATACTATTTACATAAAATAGACTTTACATTTTCTAACTACTCATTTTATATCTTTTAACCGTTTCATTACTAGTTATTGCTGGTTTTATGTCTAAACTTGCCCTATAGGAACAAATAATAAAATATGATTCAAAGCCTGCTCCTTTCATCATTAGTCGTTTTACTTTTACCTAGTCTTTATTTGTACTTGGTATATATGTACAAAAACCCTAAAGTTAAGAGGGTTTTAAAGGTTCTGTATTGGGGTTTTATTTTTGCTCTTTGCATAGGACTATATATTGCCATAAAGAATCCCTTCAATACGGATTTCACCCTTTACCCCAGAAGCATAGGAGTCTATGCTCTCTGCTATTTTATAGCTGTTAACCCGCTGCTATTTTTAACTAGTACTTCATTATTGGGTTTCTTTTTCTATAAATTCCCTAGAATAAGAAAAGGACTTATGTTAGTGGGAGTCGGACTGAGCTTGTTTTCTGCTTTCATCATTCTCTACGGCTCTTTCATTGGGCGTGAGAAATTCCAAGTTAAAGAGGTAAATTATACTCACTCCCAAATACCTGCCTCCTTTAATGGATATAAAATAGTTCAACTCTCAGATATACATTTAGGTAGTTGGTTTGACAACCCTAAACCTGTTCAACGAATTGTGGATTTAGTAAATGCTCAAAATCCCGATTTAATTGTATTTACAGGCGATTTAGTCAACCATAAGGACGATGAAATGAATCCATTTATGGAAGTACTCTCTCAACTGAAAGCAAAAGACGGTGTTTTCTCCATTTTGGGAAATCACGATTATGGGCCTTATTACAAACACTGGAAAAATCCGGAAGATCAACAAGAAAGCTTCTTAAGGCTTCAGGATAAACAGCGACAAATGGGCTGGCAACTACTGAATAATGAACACGTTTTTCTTGTGAATGGCTCAGACTCCATTGCATTGATTGGTGTGGAAAACGATGGTGAACCTCCTTTTGCACAATATGGAGATCTGAAGAAGGCAGCAGAACATACAGAGGGTTATTTTCGAATCTTACTCTCACATAACCCTACACATTGGAGACGTGAAGTACTCCCTACTACAGATATTCCGTTAACCCTTTCCGGACATACACACGGAATGCAGTTCCAGTTGGGTTCTTTTTCATTGGCCTCTCAAGTCTACCCTGAATGGGGAGGAATGTACACCGAAGGAGATCAGAGCCTCTATGTTAACATTGGAATAGGTTCTGTAGGTCCTCCTTTCCGCTGGGGTGCCTGGCCGGAGATAACCGTATTTACACTATTCCAAGAATAGATACTACCCCACTAACTGAACGGTGCTACGCCCACTTTGTCCTTTATGAATCTGTATTTGTGTAGGAATTCGTTCGCTCATTTCCTGAACGTGCGATATAACACCTATCTTACGTCCCTGTAACTGCAATTGTTCCAAAGCTTCCATGGCTGAAGTCAAGGTTTCAGAATCCAATGAACCAAATCCTTCATCAATAAAGAGTGAATCAACGTTTAAATTGCGACTGGATAAAGAAGACAACCCCAAAGCCAGAGCCAAGGAGACTAAAAAAGACTCTCCTCCTGAAAGTGAGTGAACTGTTCGTACTTCATCCAACATAAATCGATCTACCACCTGCAAAGTCAACTGATTAGCTACTTGTTGCAAACGGTAACGATTGGCTAAATAAGCTAGATGTTTATTGGCATGGAGCAGAAGTAATTTCAAAGTATAACCTTGAGCAATCACTTTGAAGCTTTTTCCATCCGCACTTCCCAATAAATCGTTCAATTTTGCCCATTGTTCAGCTACAACTTGTTGATCGTTCAACTCTTTCTCTATTTTCTTTTTCGAGTTCCTGTTCTCTTTATCCTGTTGTAAACGGGTTTTAGTCACAATTAAGGCTTCATTGTCTTCGTTCCTACTCTTTTCCAATTGAAGCAACTCTCCAGGCAGATTCTCTATTGGCTCCAACTGTTCTTTCTGTTGTTTCAACTCTTCTATTTGTTTCTTTAGCTGTACCAATTGCCCCTGTATAGAAGAGAGGTTGGCTTGTTCTTCTTCTCGGTTTTGACGTAATTTCTCCCTTTCTTCCGTGAGTCGTTTCTCTTCCATTTGAAGGTTCTCTTGTACCTCTTTTACCTTCTTTCCTCCCAGTAACTTTTTACGTTCTTCATCCAACAAAGCATAAGCTGTTTTAGAAGTCTGAAAATTGTTTCGCTCGGTAACTACCTCCCTGTTTTTCTCAGCTAAAACTGTAGCAAACGACTGTAGAGTAACCTCCAACAACTTGAGTTTCTCAATCTGTTCTTTAATTTTGTTCAACTCTTTTCGTTGTAAATCCAATAGTTGGGAGTTCTTATCCCACTGTTTACTTAAATCTTTGTGCTGTTTAATTTTGGCAGCTAAAACCTCCAGTTCAACCTTTAAATCAACTAACTCTTTATCGTAAGAAGTAACCTCCTCTTTCCCTTTTGGAGGGCGTAAGTCCTTTTCTTTCTCAATCCACTCTTGTTTTTGGTTTTTCTCTCGCTCTATTTCTGTATAAAGTAACTGAATGTCACTTTTTAATTGATTACAGCGTTCTTTTTCCCCCCTCAAATCTCTATCCGCTTCATTGTACTGACTCTCAACTTTTTGAAATAATACATTAATTTGTTCATTGTTCGCATATGGATGCTCTTCACTTCCACAAACCGGACAAGGTTTTTTTTCTTTTAATACAGCACGTAAAGCCTTTACATCTTTTCCAATAGCTATTCTCTGCTGTTCATAAAGTTCTTTTATCTTTAAATAGAGTTCTTCTTTATGTTGAGTATCAAGAGTACTTTTCTCTCTCTTTTTAATTAATTCAGCCTGTTTTATTTCAAACTCTTTCAGCTTTTGCTCTGATGTAGTTATTTTCTTTACCACTTCACCCCACTCTTTCAGTTCTCTTTTCAGCTTTTCGAGTTCTTTTTGTTGATTGAGTAAATCACTTTGTTTTTCGGCTAATTCATTAATACCAAAAGCTTGAATTGTTTCATAGAGTACTCTGTTTTTTTGCTCATCAAGTGTTAAATTCTCAACCTGTTGACTATATAAACGAGAGAACAAATCATAATTCAAGTCCTCTTCTACATCAAAAACTCCTCCTAATTGAGTTACCACTCCATCAAACTGCTGTTTATTTTGATTGTATTTTTCTTTAGCTTCTTGCTGTTCTTTCTTTGCTTTTTCTAGTCGGTTATGCTCCTTAACCAATCCTTCCTGCTTTTCTTCTAATTTCACATCCAACTGTTGCGCCTTTTCCATCTCGGGTTGAAGGGCAATCTTTTGCTCTTGAAACTGAATAAGTAGTCCGTTTTTTTCCTGTAGTTTGTTTTGACTTTGCTCTAACTGACTCAATCCCTTTTTTTCCTTTGCTTTCTGTTCAGCTTCCTCTTTTTGGGCCTTGATTAAATTGTAGATCAACTCCAACTGCTTTTTCAATTCAACAACACGTGTATCTGCAGCTTTTACCTTAGCTATCAGTTCTACTTCTTGCTCTTGAAATTGTTTCAAAGCCTCTTCATCCAATAATTGAATCTGTTCTATACGTTGACGGACAGCCTCTATTTTTTGTTTTTCTTCTTTGTTCCGCTGAAAAATCTCTTTGGAAATCATAGAATAGACCTCTGTTCCTGTCAGTTTTTCCAACAGTTCCGCTTTATCCGATTCCTTGGATTTTAAAAAAGTGGCAAACTCATTTTGTGCCAATAACACCGTACGTGTAAACTGCTCGTAAGTCAGACCAATGTGTGTAACCAGCTGAGTTAAAATCTCAGTTTTGGTACCTTGTAATTCTGTATCCGTTGTTAAATTTTGAGCTTTCATAACTTGAGCTTGTAAAGCTCCACTCGCTTTGCTGTATGCTCTACGCACAGACCATCTGGAGCGATAACGATTTCCATCCGAACCTAGAAAATCAACTTCGGCGTATCCCTCACCTGTTCCTCTACGTAAAATGTTACGCACATCCGATTGATTAATGGTAGACTCTCCTACATCCTTCAGAGAAACACTTTCCGAAGTAGCCTTAAAACGGGGGGTAGCATCGTAAAGTGCCAAACAAAGAGCATCTAAAATAGTAGATTTCCCCGATCCTGTAGGTCCGGATATAGCAAATAAACCGGAAGATAAAAGAGGTTCTTTTTCAAAATCAATCTCAACCTCTCCCTCTATGGAGGCTAAGTTTTTTAAACGTATGGCTAAAATCTTCATTCTTAATTCTCTTTACTTTCCAAAGAGGCACAAACCTCGTGAAACAACTGTTGAAGCTCTTTCGGCATAGTAACACCGTATATTGACTCATAATATAAATTGGCCACATCCATAGGACTTCTCTCTTCTAAACCTATCCATACAGATTCTTCCTCGTTCTCTTTATTTTTTTGTTCAAAATGAGAAAGAATACGTGCCAAACGAACGGCTTTCTGTTCAATTAAGGTTTCTATTTTATTTTTCAATAAAGGTTCCGGTTCTTTCTGCAACACATTAATCTCTAAATAAGGATATAAGGCGGCATTTTCTGTAGCATCGGGTAATTGTTGTAGTTCTTCAAGAATAACTTCAGGAGAGGCTACTCCTTTGGTTGGAATACTAAGCAAATGAATTAATGGATCATAGAGTAACTTATTCAGCGAAATAAGCTTTCCTTTATCAACAACTACTTCTACCACTCCGTGTTTATAGTGTTTCTCTGCAAACGAAAGGGGTAACGGACTTCCGGCATAACGTATTTGCTCCGATCCGGCTACTCGTTGTGCCTTGTGAATATGACCTAAAGCAACATAAGCAATGTCATCTGTAAAAATAGTGGGAGAAACCTGTTCTAATCCACCAATTATAATGCGCTCACTGTGATCTTTCGCTGCAACTTCTGCTGAAAGCGTATGCAGATGTCCCATTATTATTAAAGCCTGATGGGGCTCTTTCTTTTGTTTAGCCTCCTGAATCAATGCCTTATAAAAAGCCTCTACTCCTTCTACATACGTATTTTTGGCTTGGGGAACTGGGGGGTAATCACCTTGTCTTAAAAAAGGAACTGTTAAGCACAAAGCTTCTACCTCCCCTTCTTTATTCTTTAAATCGAGAATTAATGAATCGTAATCAATCACCCCCTCCTTTTTAGGTATTAAACCTCTTATCATCACCTGATTTTCATCTAAAAGAGGTTGAGGAACTTCCAAACGAGAGGCTGAGTCGTGATTACCGGCTATGATTACAATTTGTAAATCAGGGGAAAGCTCCAGACACTCTCTCAGAAACTCATAAAATTGCCGCTGAGAAGCAGAAGAAGGATTGGAAACATCAAACACATCACCGCTAATTAAAAGTGCATCTATCTTTTTTTCAACTAATTGAGTTTTTAACCATGATAGAAAATGCTGATGTTCCAAAGTTCTATCGTAGCCAAAAAAAGTCTGCCCTAGATGCCAATCGGCAGTATGCAAAATTCGCAACATATTATTCTGATTTTTACTTTTAACAAATATAAATAATTTGTCACTTATTCTGCTTTTATATTACTATTTTTGTAACGTCAATCATTTTACAAACACCTAAAATGAAGTTTTTTTATAATCTATATCTCATTTGCATTGCACTGCCCATTACATTGGTGCTAACCATTTTAACGGCTCTAGTTACCACATTAGGCTCGTTAGTGGGGGGAGCACACTTTTGGGGTTATTATCCGGGAAAGACATGGTCGCAACTGATTTGCCTATTTTTATTGCTTCCGGTTCGTGTTCAAGGCAAAGAAAACTTGGATTCCAAACAGTCCTACGTTATTGTAGCCAATCATCAGGGAGCTTTTGACATCTTCTTGATTTATGGATTCATTGGAAGAAACTTCAAGTGGATGATGAAAAAGAGCTTACGGAAACTTCCTTTTGTGGGTAAAGCTTGCGAAAGTGCCGGACATATTTTTGTGGATCGTTCAGGACCAAAAAAAATAGCAGAAACCATTGAACAAGCCAAAAACTCCTTAACAGATGGAGTTTCTTTAGTGGTGTTTCCTGAGGGAGCAAGAACTTTTACAGGTCATATGGGTTATTTTAAAAAAGGAGCTTTTCAATTGGCTAGTGACTTGCAACTACCTGTTGTACCTGTAACCATTACAGGCTCTTTTGAGGTAATGCCCCGTACCGGAAAATGGGTGCACAGACACCCCCTGACCTTAACCATTCATCCTCCTATTCCACCCAAAGAACAATCGCCTAAAATGATAAGGGAAACACTGAACCAAGCTTATACTGCTGTTGAAAGTGCTCTACCCGAAAAGCAAAAAGGAATGGTTGTTAATGACGATCAGGAAGTAGCCTAAAACACCATTTTTTCAACAGTCCTATTACCCTTTCCACATCGATTCTGAATGGGGTGCGGAACGGTCTAGGACCGAAGGCCTGTCGGTCTAGGACTGGAGGGTGCTCGGTCTAGGACCGAGGGGTGTTCGATCCTAGACCGAATATTTTGTTATTCTCTTTACTTATCTTTTTCTCAGAGATTTTTCATACAAAACATCACAGAATTTTAAGTGACCAAAAATTAGAGAAAGACAAAAAAACAGTCTATTGATCTAAATTCAACTTAAGCTTTAGAAAAGAAACATCCTATGAAAGGCATTCTATTTTACCTTCTTGCAGAAAAGTTTAGTAAATTGCAAAGACTAAAGTTAAACACAAGCATTTTTTCACAATAAAGAATGGAAAAGAAACAATATAGTTAACAAAACAACAACTACAATCAATTATTCAACTAAAGAATGTTAGAACTGCAGCCCGAGAGAATCAATTCTTTTTCAAAATTCAGTGAATCACTTATATTTGTAATGTGTTTTTCATAGTATTAGATTTAAGGTTAACAAAAGATTGGAGCAAAGCGTTGCTCCTTCTTTATTTTAAATACTTTCGTTTCTTTTTCATCCATCAGAATACCTACTCTTTCTCCAACATTCTCAACAAACTTCAAAAAAACAGGCATAAAAAAACTGTGGTGTCCTAAATAAATCAGAACACCACAGCAAAACAAATCAATAATATTAACAATGAATCATTGCATCTATTATCTCACCTTAATTGTCAATTCTGCATTTTTCAGCCAAGGAGAGGTAAATCGTACGTGAATATCCTCTGTCTTGCCTGTTGCCTCAATGTATGCCACCATTTTACCGTGGAACACGCGATGAACATTATCTGTATAATCGCTCATATCTGAGTTATTACTAGCCTCTAAACCTAATAGCTTAGCAGGGCCAAAAATCTCACAAGTTACCTCCTCATCCGATAACATAACTGGAACATTATTCTCATCTACCACTTGAATAACTACTTGAGCCAAGCCTCTGTTTTTATCTACCACTTGATCTGCCGACAAGATAGAAATAGCAGCAGGTCTGCCCGATGATTTAATGGTGTTGCGTGCCAACTCTTTATTGTCTTGTCCATAAGCAACCACTTCTAACTTACCTGCACGGTATGGAATATCCCAGAAAATAATACCAGTATCGGGGTTATAAGGTTTTTTCTCTCCTACTTTTGCTCCATTTAAGAACAACTCCGCTTGGCTACAGTTGGTGTAACATACCACGCGAATGGATTGTCCCTCTTTATAGTTCCAAATAGCCCATGCATCCATAGAAGGTACTTTTTCTTCATAGTTTCCTTTTTGAGCCTCTAGTTGAGACCAAACATCTTTCATCTGTGAAGCACTACCTTTACCGGGTGTGGGATAAGTTCCTATGTAAGCCATAGGAGTATCCGACCATAATGATTGTCTGAAATAACCTCTAGGTTTAATAAACCCACCAAAGTCCAACAAACCGGAATAGAAACCTCTGGAAGGCCAACGACCTGACTCACCTAAATAATCAATACCTGTCCATAGGAATTGGCCAAAAATATGCTCATTATCAGTAACCGCTTTCCAATCGGCTAAACTATGTCTGTTTTCACTACCATAAATTACACGATCCGGATATTTTTCGTGATCGGAAATGTATTTACTCTCTGTATAATTATAACCTGCAATATCCAAAGCACCCGGATAAGCTGTCTCATTAGACATTGCTACTCCGGCTAACCCGGCAGTAGTAGGACGTGAAGGATCGTATTGCTTCACCACTTTCACCAATCTCTTTGCTATATCACCCAAACGCATAGCATCGGGTGCATCCTTTTGATAGCCACCATGAATAGGTTGTGTAAAGCCTGTATCTCTACCTCCATCCAATACAGGATGTGAATAAGGGTCGTTAGGATAATCTACTTCATTACCTACACTCCAAGAGAAGATGGAAATGTGATTTCTATCTCTTTTTACCATATCAGCTAAATCAATCTCAGACCAATCGGCAAAAATATCGAATGCTCCCTGGAACCCCGGAGTTCCTACGTTCCATCCTTCAATCCATTTTCTTTTAGGGAATTCCCACTCATCATAAGCCTCATTCATTACTAGAAGTCCCAATTCATCGCAAAGCTCATACAAATCAGGAGCTTGCGGATTATGGCTGGTACGAACAGCATTACAACCAACTTCTTTCAGGGTTAATAATCTTCTCTTCCACACTTCACGAGGTACAGCCGATCCTAAAACACCGGCATCGTGATGAATACAAACTCCTTTTACTTTCATCCACTCACCATTCAAAGCAAACCCTTTATTGGCATCAAAGGTATAACTACGAATACCTGTTGTAGTTGTAGTTTCATCTACTAACTCTTTTCCTTTAAATACCTTGGTTTCTAATTGATACAAGTTGGGATTATCTATACTCCATAGTTCAGGACGACTTACATTTAAAGAAAAGTCAACCGCCCCCTTAGTTCCTGCATTTACAGATACAGTAGATTTCTTTGATGCAACCACTTTACCTGATGGAGAATATAATTTATTTTCAACAATTAAGTTTTCTTTAGCTTTTGAATCATTAGCAACAGCCACATTAACTTTCATCGTTGCTTTATTTTTAGATACCTTTTCCGGATAAACAAATACTCCCCACTGATCAATGTGAATAGGATTAGCATATACAGCCCACACATTTCTATAGATACCTGAACCGGTGTACCATCTGGAATCTGCATCTTCACTATGATCTACACGAACAGCAATCACATTTTCTTTATCGTAGTTTATAAACGGAGTAGCATCGTACATAAAGGAAACATAACCATTGGGACGTTTTCCTAAAGACTCTCCATTAATAAACACTTCGCTTCTATTATATACTCCTTCAAAGTACAAATAAACTTTCTTCCCTTTTTGATTGGCAGGAATGGATAGTGTTTTTCTATACCAACCAATTCCTCCCGGAAGATAACCGGTACAACTAGCCAAAGTAGGACTTAGCTGTTGTCTTACTGTCCAGTCGTGAGGTAAATTAATAGTTTGCCAACGTTGATCTTTTAAAGTAGGACTTTGTCCATTTTCCACATCTTGGAGTGTGAACTTCCACCCTTCATTGATGAGTTCTGAATCACCAAAAGAAACTTGTGCTTTTGCAACAGTTCCCAGAAAAAGAGAAAAGACAAAGAATAAAGTTAATGTTTTTAGTTTCATCCGATTATTGTTTTTATGTATAAAATTTATGATTATGCATTATGGACAAATTTAACTAACCTTTAATTAGAAGATGTTCATTTATTATGCAAAGAGGGTATAGAAATTAAGCAAATTCACTTTATGACTGAATAATTGCACATTCGTGGGATATTTAACCCCATTGATTACAAGTAAGGAGAGATTAGAAATAGTTGAAAAAAAATGGCAGAAAGAAAAATCTCACTGCCATTAATTCGTATGTTAATGAATTTATTCCCAAAGAGAATTAAACAATGGATTGAACTACTTCCAACATTCCTTTTTCTTGGAAAGCATCTAAATATCCCTTAACCTTTTCAGTTAATCCGGGAATATTATTCAAGTTTTCTTGCCAAATGAACTCAGCACCTAAAACTCCTTCGGCTATTTTTTGGGTATCATTGGTAGCCCATAACTGACTCAATAAATCCATAATTTCTGTCGCATCATTGGCTTTAATTTCGGCTCCATCTGCACGTTTACCTCCTTTGTAATAGGTAATAATTGCAGCTAAACCTAGAACAAGTCCTTCGGGTAGTTTTCCTTTTCTTTCCAAGAATACTTTTAATCCGGGTAAGTCACGTGTAGCATATTTAGGGAACGCATTCAACATAATACTTGTTACATCGTGATCAACAAATGGATTATTGAAACGATCGAGTACATCGTTGGCAAATTGTTCTAACTCATCTTTAGGTAAGTTTAAGGTTTCCATCAACTCATCGAACATTACCTTTTTAACGTATTTACCCACAATTGGATGCTCACAAGCATCTCTCACAATATTGATTCCCGACAGATAGGCAACAGGAGATAACACAGAGTGAGGACCGTTAAGAAGAGTTACTTTTCTTTCGTGATAAGGCTCTTCCGAGGGAACAAAAAGAACGTTTAATCCTGCTTTATCGGCAGGGAACTCATCTGCAATTGCCTGAGGAGCTTCAATAACCCATAAATGGAAAATTTCAGCTTGAACCACCAAGTTATCATCGTATTGTAGACGTTCTTTAATTTCATTGATTTCATGTCGAGGGAATCCCGGAACAATTCGGTCTACTAAAGTAGCATACACACCGCAAGCCTCATTAAACCAAACTTTGAATTCATCCTCCAGATTCCATAGGTCAATGTATTGATAAATAACCTCTTTTAATTTATGACCATTTAGGAAAATCAACTCGCAAGGGAAAATAATTAATCCTTTGGATGGATCGCCATCAAATGTTTTGTAACGATGATATAATAATTGAGTTAATTTTCCGGGATAAGAAGATGCCGGTTGATCTTCTAATTTACAGGCAGAATCAAAGGTAATACCAGCTTCTGTTGTATTTGAAATAACAAAGCGCATTTCAGGCTGTTCAGCTAATTTCAAGAAAGCATCAAAATCGGTATACGGATTTAATGAACGACTAATAGCATCTACAAGAACTAAATCGTTCACTTTTTCACCTTTGTCAATTCCTTGCAAATTTACGTGGTAAAGATTGTCTTGCTTATTTAGCATATCTATCATTCCATTTTCTATGGGTTGTACAACGACAACATTCCCATTAAAATCGGTTTCCTGATTCATCTTATGAATCATCCAATCGGCAAAAGCACGTAAAAAGTTTCCTTCACCAAACTGTATAATTCGCTCCGGGCGTACAGTTTTTTTTGCTGTTTCTTTGTTTAGTAGCTTCATTATTTTAACTAGTTATTAAGTTATTCAACTAAATTATTCTTATATTATTGTTTTTTAATAAAGCAAATATATATATTATTTTGTCAACTTCAGTATAATTTTCTACTTTTGTGTACGCAAACGGATTGCAATTAATAAGCAAATCAACATTGCTTTATCACATTATATAAAATACATAGCTATGAAAAAATTTATGGACAAAGACTTTTTGCTACAAACTGAGACAGCAAAAAAACTTTATCACGAGCATGCAGCAAAAATGCCTATCATTGATTACCATTGTCACTTAGTACCTAAAATGGTAGCAGATGATTATCAATTCAGATCAATCACAGAACTTTGGCTTGGAGGTGATCACTACAAATGGAGAGCTATGCGCTCAAATGGTGTTGATGAAAGCTACTGCACAGGCACAGATACTTCCGATTGGGAAAAATTTGAGAAATGGGCAGAGACGGTACCTTATACAATGAGAAACCCTTTGTACCACTGGACTCATCTGGAACTTAAAACTGCATTTGGCATTGATAAGGTATTAAATCCGGAAACAGCACGCGAAATATACGATGAGTGTAACGCCAAACTAGCAACTCCTGAATATACTGCTCGCAACCTTATGCGTAAATATAATGTTGAAGTTGTTTGTACAACAGACGATCCCATTGATACCTTAGAGTATCACATTCAAACACGTGAAAGTGGATTTGAAATAAAAATGCTCCCTACTTGGAGACCTGATAAAGCTATGGCTCCTGAAAAACCAGCGGATTTTAGAACTTATGTACAAAAATTAGCAGATATCAGCGAAACAAACATTTCTTCGTTCAATGACTTCTGCATTGCTTTAAGAAAACGTCATGACTTCTTTGCGGAACAAGGTTGCCGTTTGTCCGATCATGGTATTGAAGAGTTTTATGCAGAAGATTACACGGAAGAAGAAATCAAATCAATCTTCAGTAAAGTGATGGGTGGAGCTGACCTTACGAATGATGAGGTGTTAAAGTTCAAATCGGCAATGCTTATTTTCTTTGGTGAACTAGATCACGAAAAAGGATGGACACAACAATTTCATTACGGTGCAATTAGAGATAATAATACCAAGATGTTTAATAAGATAGGTCCGGATACCGGTTTTGACTCCATTGGAGAATTTAATACCGCTAAATCTATGTCTAAGTTCTTAGATCGGTTAAACACAAAAGACAAGTTGACAAAAACCATTCTGTACAACTTAAATCCTTGTGCTAACGAAGTAATAGCAACAATGATTGGAAACTTTCAAGATGGAGTTACTCCAGGAAAAATTCAATTTGGTTCAGGCTGGTGGTTCTTAGATCAAAAAAATGGAATGGAGAAGCAAATGAATGCACTCTCTTTATTAGGCTTATTGAGTCGTTTTGTGGGAATGCTTACTGATTCTCGTTCTTTCTTATCTTATCCAAGACACGAATATTTCAGAAGAACATTATGTAATCTTTTAGGTAATGACATTGAAAATGGAGAATTACCTGTTTCTGAGATGACTCGTATTTCACAAATGGTTGAAGATATTAGCTACAACAACGCAAAGCACTTCTTTAACTTTTAAAGAGGAATCTATTTGCCGGATATACAATAAAAAAGTAAGGGTGTTGCATTAGCAACACCCTTACTTTTTATCTAAAACGAGTCAGTTTACTCTGTTTCATTGTCATCCCAATTCGAAAAGATATCGGGCTCTTGAGCATCAGTATCTTTATAATCATCGTCTTCAAAACTACAATTACATTCTGAGCATTGGTAAGAGGAAAAGCGAGGATTGAAATGACAATCATCACTACCACAATTGGGGCAATATACATCCATAATGAATAATTAAAATCCTGTTAATCAATTTACTAAATATTTAAACTACTTCAACACTGAACACAAAATTTGCAGACTGTTGATTTTTGGATTCTAAATTACAATAAATCAACTAATAAAATCGTTTTTATTCATAGATTATTAATTCAATTTCATCAAATAAAAAACAGCATATATCAGTTCTGAGTTCACTCAATAATCATACAAAACAAAAAAGGATGAAACTATGGATTATAATTCAATTAATCTTACATTTGAAAAATAAGCATCAACAAATAAACGTTATGAAAAAACAAATTCTATTCTTCCTTGCTATAACCTTTTCTTTATTCACTTATGCCCAAAAGCAATATACCATTCAAGGGAAAGTGGAAGATAACGCACTGAACAATACACGTGTTTACCTCTATGAATATAGCGATTTACTCTCTTCGGTTGAGAATTTCACCAAAGAAAACTTCAATATCATTGACAGTACAACCATAAAAAACAATCAGTTTACTTTTCAAAATCAGGTTCCTAAAGATCACCCTGTGCTCTGTTTGTTTTATGCTCCTGCAATGAAGTTTCCATTCCAAATAGCTTTAGAGCCCGGAACCATTGAAGTAGAAATTCATAAAGGAGGAAGCTCCGTTCCTTATTTCTCATTACTTAAAGGTACACCTGTGAATGCAGATTTAGATCAATACCTTTTAAAAACAATCCGAGAGATTACGAAACTGACTAATGAGATGCAAAATAATACTGATGCTCAAAAGTTTCAGGAGGTAATAGAAATACTAACAAAAGTATCTGCTGAGTTAAAGGCCAATGCTTCAACATTGGTTAATAAATACATTGAATCCAAACCGTTGGGCGAACAACTTCTTTTTACCTTTTTTCCCATTTTAGATGAGACTGATTTAGAAACAATAAAACCCAAACTTTCTAAAAGCACATTGGAAAAACTAGCACTAAAGGAACAAGAGGTTAAAGATCAAATGAAAGGATTTAATCTGCCCTTCTAGCCGTTTGTTATTACATAACCAATAAAAAAACAGACCTGTTAACATTAAGCTAACAGGTCTGTTTTCATTTATTACTTACATATAACACAGAAAACCTAAGGTTTGTACAACTCACCAACAATTAATGAGTTACCCGATAAATCTACTTCAAAAAGATGGGGTACTCTGTGGTAATGTCCATCAATATCCTTATGACTATGAGCCGACATTAACCACTTTCCTTCCAAGGTTTGAAACAGCATACCATGACCAAAATCCGGAGGAGTAATGGGCTCTTTTTCTTGAATCCAAGGCCCTTTTAGTTCTCCCGTTTCAGAGTAAACCACCCCTTGTGTATAAACATTATAAATCCAACTAGTCCAAATCATACCTAATCTTCCTGTACCTGTTTTGAAAAGGTAAGGACCATCGGTAACACGATTAGGAACCACTTTTCCTTTAATACGTTCTCTGCTCCAAGGGGAATCACTTGCCTTAAATAGTAATTGTCCTTCACCAATGCTGCCACTTAAGTCGGGTTTAAGTTCTATCATTTCCATAGTTCCATCACCGTTCTGAATCCATTCGTGGCAATAAATCATATAAGGTACTCCCTTATCATCCACCCAAAACGTACCATCCAAAGTAGCTTTATTTGCAGGTAGATAGACTTCATCCTTCATGGGAACATAAGGACCATCGGGTTTATCGCTTACCAAAACGTGACTGGCCCGACGTTCTATTTTCTCCCCTTCAAACTCATCAATAAACTTTTCTCTGTTCGTAAAAGTGGCAAAATTATAATACTTCCCTTGATATGCGTGCAATTCTGCCGCCCACACCATTGGATTAGGTCCCATCCAGGATGAAGGATCAGTTTGTATCACTTCATAAGGACCATCCCAGAGACGTAAATCTTTACTTTTCCAAAGTAACCCACCTGTTCCTGTCATATAATAGCACATCGTGTTTTTATCTGCTAAAATGCAGGGATCGCTTAAACGAATGGAGTCTAAAGGTATTTGTGATCGAAATCGATTCGATTTTTTTTGAGCAGAAACAGGTTGAAGAATCAAACTCAGCAATAGAATAAAAAAGATTGTTGTCTGTTTCATTAGCTTTTCTTTTTTTAGTAAGTATATACTTGATGATTATCTTTCCAATGTTTCTCTAAACGAGCAGCCTCTGCTTCAGTTACTTGTATTACAGAACCGTGTTTAGGTGAAACAAAGTTGGTCATTTGCATTTTTCCTTCATTAAAACGTCCTAAGTTTTCAAAGTTTTCAAAATTTGAGGTTTCACAAAACCCAAAATTATGAGGTTGAACACTGAACACATCATACATCAGCACCCATTTATCCTCACCAATGCGTTTCCACACATTAGGAGCTTCACAAGCACCCGACTCAAAATCAACCCAATCGGGTCTATACTCATACCCGCTATGAATACTATCTGAAAAGGCCATTTTAATTCCATTTCTGCCCTCTTGAGCAACGTACATCATACAAAACTTACCATTGGGAAGATGTGTAATATCTGCATCTAAAATTTGAACCTCCGGATTGGGGTATTCAAACAATATTTTGGGTTTACTTACCAGTTTGGTAAAGTCATCATCTGTATAAGCATAATAAAGTTGGGTTTTACCTTTTCCGTCACGACGCATAGTGAAATACAACATCATCTTATCTTCTACAGGATCGTAAGTGGTTTGCGGAGCCCAAGCACAACCTAAGTTTGCAAACTCAGGAAACAACTCATCTATACGCACATTATGACGTGTCCAATTAATTAGATCGGATGATTTCATAAATACAAATCCGTGGTTGTTTCCCCAACCAAATTCATCTCCGTCACGATCCCAGTGAGTTTCTCTATACCCTTTGTCTTTTGCAAATAAATGTAAATCGGTCATAGCCAAGTAAAAACACCCATCAGGACCTCTGTAAATATGAGGGTCTCTAATTCCTTTTTGATCGGCAATGGTATCACCGGCAACAATAGGTTGTCCATCATTCACAGTAGTAAAGACATATCCATCGCGACTGGTTGCCATAAAAAGACTATGTGTTGGATCATCAAAGAAAGTAAAAAGATAAGCTCCCATATCACTTTCTGTAGGTACGGAAACACCCTCTGCTGAACTCTCTTTTTTGGTTTGCCCACAACTGAAGAGAATAATGGAAAATAAAAGAAGTAAATAATTTTTATAGTTCTTCATAATAAAAAAGTTATAAAGTGATTTGTTTATTTAAGACTAAATATAACTCTTTCAAAAGAAACAGAACGAACTTTATTTTACCGGAAAATCAAAAGAACGAAAAAGAGAGCCAAATTGACCGATTTATACACCTTGTATAAATAATTATACTCAAATTATAAAATAGAACTATTCAATCCCAAAAAAATTAAGGGTGGTTTTATGACGATAAAAAAATAAAACTTCACTATCTCATTCCGTATATTTAGAGAGGGATAGTGAAGTTCAATATAACAAACAGAATAAATCTTCTAAATCTGTTTATAGTGATTTTCTGAAACGGTGATGTATGGAGGTAATTCTCCTTACCATATCATTCAATAGAGGCTTACCAGCTACCACAAAGGTCACAGCAATTAAGATTAGCAATACACCTAACATAATTCTGGATGTGATTTGTTCGTGAAATATCAAAACCCCAATTAATAATGCTGTTACGGGTTCAAGAGCTCCAATAATGGCAGTAGTAGTTGAGCCTATGTGTTTTACTGCAATATTTATAAAAAGAATGGATATAACAGTAGGCACAATAGCTACTCCTATCACATTTAACCATCCATTAAAAGAAGGAACAGCTTGCAAATTAGTCATAAATCCTGTACGAACAACATATACTATGGAACCAAAAGCAATGACCCAAAAGGTCATTCTACCTATGGATATGTTACGTAAAGAAGGATGACCAACCCCTATTATATATACGGAATAGGTCAATGCAGACAGTGCCACTAACAGTAATCCTTTACTACTCAAAGCGGTTTCCCCATCGCCTTTATAAAGTAAGCTTATTCCTACAATGGAAAGAGCTATGCAACCAAAAGTTAGGATAGATGCTTTTTCCTTGAATAAGAAAGTCATAATCACAGCGACCAATATGGGATAAACAAACAAAATGGTGGAAGCTATCCCTGCATCCATATATAGAAAGCTCTGAAACAAAAAGAGTGAAGAAAGAGAGAAAAATACACCCAATGCAAATAAAGGAAGCACCTCTTGTTTCTTTATTCGTAACGATTCTCCTTTAAGTAAAAGTATACCTCCTAAAATAATAGTGGCAAAAATATAACGATAAAAAAGCACAGAATCGGGAGTCATCTTTTCTGCATATAAAGGAAGAGAAAACAAAGGATTTGTACCATAAGCTATGGAAGCAATTACCCCAAAAATCAGACCTTTTAATTTATTACTCATTTCAATATTATTAAGACATCAAAAATTGGATGCAAAAGTAGTTCAATCTCTTTAATAAATATCAAAATGTCACAAAAAAAGTATGTTAAATAGTGCTTATTTGTAATGGCAGTTACTCTTTTCCAAAAAACAGGCTTAAATCATTCATATATAGCTGAATATAGATTTTAGAGAGAAGAGGAAACAACAAAAACAGACTTTATTTTTTCTTTTGTTGAATCAAAGTATTTCGCTCCCAAAAAACACCATCGGTATAACCTTGAATGGTACCATCTTCTTCGGCCATTTCCAATCGTTTTTCAGCCCAAGCACAATACAATGGATTCTGTTCAATTCCAAGATATCTTCTGTTGAGTTTTTTAGCCACAACACTTGTTGTTCCGGAACCCATAAAAGGATCGAGCACTAAATCTCCTTCATTGGAGCTGGCAAGAATTAATTTAGCAATGAGCTTCTCCGGTTTTTGAGTTGGATGTGCTGTATTTTCCGGCATTGACCAAAAAGGAATAGTAATGTCATGCCAAAAGTTTGAAGGACAAGTGTCTCTAAACCTACCCTGTTCTGTTTCTTCCCAATCTCTGGGTTCTCCCTCAACACGATAAGGTGCAATGACCTGCCTACGTTCTTTTACATCATCCAAATTAAATGTAAATTCATTGGATAAGGTGGCATACCAAATATCTTCCATTCCATTTTTCCAATTTCCTTTGGCTCCTCTCCCTTTCTCCCGCTGCCAGGTAATTCGATTCCTGACATTAAAAAACCTCATTATTTCCTGACCGATAATTAAACTAGAGTACCAATCGCAACAAACATAAATGGTTCCTGTTACTTTTAATTTATCTTTTATCATCTGAAGCCAAGACACAGTATATTCACGGTACGACTCCAGAGAAGTTTTATTATATTGATTTCCGTGGTATTCTTTGGTCAAATTGTAAGGAGGATCTACAATGAGCAAATCAACCGATTGATTAGGAATTTTCTCAATGGCCTTAAAAAAATCGCCAACCAACGTTTTATTCGTTTCAGTAAACTGTTCCTTTAGATTATCTACAAAAACACAACGTTTTATGTATTGCTCAGATTGATCCAAGCCAAAATCAATTGTTTTATTTCGAGGAGATTTTTTCTTTTTATTAGCCATATTTCACTCAATGCTAGAATAACAAACTGTCCATTGGCAAGCAAAGATAGCAAACAAAATTAAATACTTTGGTAATCAAGAAAAATAGCCTTTATAAAATATCAAAAAGCAAATATTACACCTAATTTTGCTCGTTATTAGAACTATATGATAGTTTATATTGTTTGAATAAGTAATTTTGTACATTATTAATAATATAAAAATAAAATAAATGTCGTTTACATACGATACCACTCAATTACTATGGGCTTTTGGACTTACACTATTTGCCGGATTGTCAACAGGCATAGGTAGTTTAATAGCATTTTTTGCCAAGCGAACTAATACTGGTTTTTTGTCTTTTTCCTTAGGATTATCGGCCGGAGTTATGATTTACGTCTCTTTTGTGGAGCTTTTTATGGAATCCAAAGAGATGTTAGCACAACTATATGGTGATAAGTTGGGATATACCTATAGTACTATAGCTTTTTTTGGAGGAGTGTTATTCATTGCTATTATTGACCGTTTAATACCGGAAGCTGAAAACCCTCACGAAATTCGTCCACTGGAAGAGATGCCCGAAGGAGAAACTATTCCGGCAGAAGAGATGAGTGTAGAGAAAGCACCAACTAAACAACTGGAGCACAAACGATTGATGCGCGTTGGAATAGTTACTGCATTGGTCTTAGCCATACATAACTTTCCCGAAGGAATGGTTACTTTTTTAGCCGGTTTAAAAGACTTAAATGTGGCCATCCCAATTGCCTTAGCTATTGCTATACACAATATACCCGAAGGAGTTTCTGTTTCCATACCCATTTTCTATGCCACAGGAGATCGTAAAAAAGCTTTTCGATTATCTTTCTTATCGGGTTTAGCCGAGCCACTTGGTGCCATAGTGGGTTATTTCCTATTGGCTCCTTATTTAAACGATCATATTTTTGGTGTTCTATTTGGAGCTATAGCCGGTATTATGGTTTACATTTCGTTGGATGAACTTTTACCTGCAGCAGAGGAGTTTGGACATCATCATACTGCAATTTATGGATTAATTATTGGTATGGGGATAATGGCTATCAGCTTGTTGATTTTCATGTAAAAAAACACCCATTTATCCTCCAATTAAATATGAAAATACCTTTATACTTTTTTGGGGTCTAGGTCAAACACCTCGTCGGTCCTAGACCGAAGGCCTATCGGTCTAGGACTGAAGGGTGCTCGGTCTAGGACCGATTAACACCCGCCCTACACCGGCTGAGAAGCCTTATTAAAATAGCTCTTTTAATGAACGGTTACCTACTGTTTTTTTAAGGTGATATAATAAGTTCCTGAGGCTAATTTATATTGTAATACTCCCTCTTTTTCTCCAACATATTTCACTCCTTTCATAGAATCAAAAGTAACATCATTTCTACTTACTTCATTTTCAAATGGACTTTTCAAGTACAGTGTAGCAGAAGAGTTAGCAGGAATAATAAAAGAATAAAAATATTTTTCACCTGAAACTTCCCAAGCACTTTCAATCCGCCCATACATAGAGTCATAATGTCCTTTGACATAAGTCATTTCTCCATTGGTATCAACTTCAGGTTGTAATATAAAATGTTTAAATCCGGGACTTTTCTCATCACGTTGAATCCCTAAGGAATAATTGTACATCCACGAAGCCACTGCACCAAAAGAATAGTGATTAAAGGAATTCATATGGTTATTACCTCCAAATCCATTGGTGTATGTATAAGAATTTAAGCGTTCCCAAATGGTTGTAGCTCCTTGTTCTACAGAATATAACCAAGAGGGATATTGTGTTTGTTGCAGTAACTTATAAGCAACATCAGTATATCCATTATCAGAGAGAACTTTACATATCCAAGCTGTACCAATAAAACCAGTCATCAAAGAATAAGGAGGACAGTATTGTCCGTTATCTGCTGTGTGCTCACGTTCCACAGTTTCTATAAAGTTAATCAAGGCCTTTGATTTATTCTCCTTACTAAATACATCAAAAGCTAAAGGTAAGATATATGAAGTTTGAGTATCTATAACATCTCCTTTCTGCATTTTGGAGTGAGGATGTTGTTTAAATCCGGAATGGATGGTTTTCTTGGTTATGGAATCAACATAAACCGAATTAAAAAAGGCTTTTCTTTTATTGCACAACTCTTCAAAAGCTAATGCATCGATATCTTTTCCTAAAACTGAAGCCATTTTACTTAATAGTTGAAGGTCATAAATAAAATAAGCCTCCCATAATAGGGTGTTATCGTTTTTCTCCTGCTCCGGACCTAGCCAATCGCCTAAACTTCCTTCGGTCATCACTCCGGTATTTGGGCAAATGTATCTTTTCAGGTACTCAACATATGCTTTCATTGCATCATAATGTTCTGTCAATAACACCTTATCATTGTATTGTTGATAGAGCTCCCAAGGTACGGTTATACCTGCACTTCCCCACAATATACTACCAAATCCACCTCCTAAAGGAGCCACATCGGTAAAACGACCATCTTCACGTTGCACATCGCGCATAGCCAACATATGTCTTCTTAAAAACTGAGCAACATCCGATAAGTAGGTAGCACTACGTGAAAAAACAGAGATATCCCCACTCCACCCCAATCGTTCATTACGTTGGGGACAATCGGTTGGGATGGATAAAAAGTTCCCATAGGTTGACCAAGTGATATTTTCCCATAATTTATTCACTTTGACATTGGACGTGCTATAATTAGAGGACAATTTTTGAATGGAACTCAAAACAAGCCCTTTGACAGATTCTAAAGGAAGAGCATTTTCAATGCCTGTGATTTCAACAAATCGGTAGCCGTGAAAAGTAAATCGAGGTTGTATGGTTTCACTTCCTCCTTTTGTTATGTAGATATCCTGAGCCATTGCTGCTCGAATATTTTCCAACATAATCAAATTAACAGACTCCTTATATTCGGGTAAATCAGGATATTTCATCTCTGCAAACCTTAAACAAATTCGTTCTCCGGGATTTAATCCGTTAAGTGAAATTTTAGGAACACCCACCATATTTTGTCCCATATCATAAACAAAAACCCCGGGGCGAACCTCTTCTACAGAAACGGCAGTCAA
The DNA here is from genome assembly GCA_964583185.1 of uncultured Bacteroides sp. GTDB lineage: Bacteria > Bacteroidota > Bacteroidia > Bacteroidales > Bacteroidaceae > Bacteroides_E. The sequence goes on from CAZOVL010000017.1 coordinate 22,492, forward strand.
CTCTTTTATTTTTTTCACCGTTTCACCCAATTGCCCAATTATTAAATGGTTTGAATAATCATTAACATAGGGCAAGTTAGGTTCTCCATAGGTACTAATTGTTCCCTCTAGAGGGACTTCAACAGCATTTTTCCAGCTAGAATCATCAAATGATGTAGTATTCCATCCTTTTAACGCTTCATCTTTTCTTGCATCAAAAACTTCTCCTTGAAAGAAACTACCATACAAAACAGGTCCATCATTGTTATATTTCCAAGAAGTTGGATCGGAAACAATTACTTGTTCTTCACCATTCTCATAGGTAACCACTAGTTTTAGCAACAATGATTGTCGGTCACCAAAGAAATTCCAATGATCTCCAACAAATGTAGCCGCACCACTCCACCAACCTTCAGCCATTAAAACCCCTAAAACATTTTTACCGGAAAGAATGGACTGAGTCACATCATACGTTTGATATAAATGGGTCTTGTTATATTGGGTTAAGCCCGGATTGAAATAATCATCTCCTATCTTTTCTCCATTGATATACACTTCATAAATTCCACGAGAAGTAACATACAATCGTGCTTTAGAAACTTTATTCTTAGTCTTTGAAGTGAATAGCGTACGAAGCATAGGCATTGAATTCTGACTAGGATCGAAAGTCATAAAACAACCTGAATCTTCTCCTTTAACAAGATATGAATCTTTATCTATAGATAAAAAACGAGAAGATGCAGGAGAAAACCTTTCAGCAATTACATTACCCGGAGTTTTATAATTGCGAATTTCAATGTCTGAGAAAGTAGCTTTCTGATTAGCCGGCATACAAAAACCGATATCGGCTACCATTGGAAATGCTATAAAGTCACCACCTTGTCCTAACGGATTTAAATTAATCTCTCCTACTCTGTTGTTTTCTTCTTGTCCATCCACATAAAAACAAGAATACCCTAAACTGGAACTAAGATACAAGGTGTGCTTGTGGTACTTATTCTGTTCATTAATGACTGAGAAAGGAATTTTAAAGCTTTTGAAAGGAGTGTTTTCAGTATCATCCGGATGATATCCCACTCGGTAGACATTCAACAAAGCCTCTTCCTTAGGTAAAGAGGAAATATCAATCTCCAATTTTATATACGACTCATTTTTTGCATTTTGTAAATGGAACAAATTCTTGTTCTCATTCATTAAACGCTCATCATTGGCACCATAAATAAAAGAAGCTTTAGTTGATAGACTAGACTGATCTAACTCAAAAGAATAATTCAAACGAAATACGGGTAGATATGAAGCATATAAAACTAAATCCTCATCACCTCCACCAATCCATTTAGCTCCACTCCAGGCTGAAATGGAAGAGTTTAAGAAGCCGGTCTCAAAAAAAGAGCCCGATGTATATTTTTTGTTCTTTTGATTCCAAACGGTTACTGTCCAGTTGTATCGAGTTACAGCTTCAAGAGCCTCTCCCTCATAGGGTATATTCAAAGAAACATCACTTTTTACTTTTCCTGAATTCCAAACTGTCCGCCCATCCTCATTAATTACAACTATTTGATAGGCTGACTGTGAAATACCTCTTTCATTAGTTAGAGAGGTCATAATCCAACTGAATCGTGGTTTTTCAACATCAAGACTTAAGGGTTCTTTAGTATATTCCACTCTCAAATTTTCAATCTTTATCGATCCTAAGAGTACTTGACTGACACATAATAAAAAGAGAAACAGCAAATATGTTTTCTGATTTTTCATAGTCCTAATTCTTTACAGTTTTATAAAAAAATGAATCTTAAAGAAACAAGATTTCTTAGACACAAAAATAAAGAACCTTTTCTTAAGTATTATACAAGAAACATATAAAAAGGGCTGTATTTCAGCTTTTACAGACTTTATCTCGGCTTACACCTTATTTTTCAAAGCGTAGTTTTCTTCTACTACGTTATCCTTGGAATAAAAAGTAAAAATCAGATGCCAATTCTCTTTACGATAAACTAAGCGGCTGCCTTTTTTCCCTTGCTGAAGTTGAAGTAATTTGGTTTGCAAAGAAGCATACAAGTTCATCGGAATTTCATCACCAAGGGAGGAGCAATAGACTAAAACAAAATAGGGGGAAGTTTGATTGAATTGATAAAGAACATCTAAAAGTTGCACAAAGAGTGGATGATTAGATATACTTTCCTCATTCTTATATGTATTTATGAAAGTGGATTCAATCATTTCTTTACTCCATTTATGCTAAGAACAACTATTTACTACTTTTAAAAACATCTTGTAGTTTACCAAACCCATCGAACGATTTCCTTGAAGCAAGGCGAATGGTAATAATCAATGAAAGCATAGAAGCTGAGAAACAAATCACGGTAATCATCATTTGATATTTAATGGCCACATCGGGTGAGCTACCACCTAGTATTTGTCCTATCATAGTTCCGGGCAGAGCGACCAATCCAAGAACAGACATATTAGCAATTAAGGGACTAAATGCTTTCTTCATTGCTTCACTCACAAAAGGGGCCTGAGCCTCAAATCGTGTAGCTCCATTGCCTAATAAATAGTTATATAATTGTTGTTCTCGTTGCAACCCACTATAGTAAGTATTTAAAGCAATGACGTTACTGGATAGCATATTCCCCATGATAATTCCAAAAATAGGAATGAAATATTGCGCACTGAACACATTATTTATTTGTAACACAATACCTAAGAAATAAAGTCCAACTAGCAATACACTAATAAAAAACCCAATAGCAATGGGTAACATCAGAACTTTAGCTTTAATTCGGGTACGGGAAAGAGCAGTGTGTGTAGCTACAAAAATCATAATAATAACCCACCCAAAGTTTATTAGTGGACTATTCCAATAAAACAGGTATTTCAAATAGACGCCTACAAAAAACAGTTGGAGCACCATACGCAAGGTGGCAACTAGTGTAGCTTTTAGTAATCCGGTTTCAAATTTCCACAAATAATAAAACGGAATAAGCATCAGTAGCATTCCGACTAGTAAACTAAGAAATGAAATATCTATTGTACCCACTATAATATAGTTGTTAAAGATAAATTTGTTTATCGCATCGTGAAGAGAAGTCCAAATCGTGTGACACGGACAAAACAGCGTGTCCTTCATTGGCAAACTTCCTTAAATAATTAAATACCCGTAAAGAAGATTCTGCATCTAAAGCTGAAGTCGGCTCATCTATAACCAGTAAAGAGCGTTTTAATAGTACAGAAACAGCTATCATAATACGTTGACGCTGCCCTCCGGATATTTCAGATACTTTACGTGTGTATAAGTCAGCTGAAAGTCCTAACTCTTCAAAGCTAGACAGTACATTATCTTTTGAATACGTAATGTGTTGATTATTTCGCAATTTAAAGGGCAACTTTATCATATCTTCCACCCACACAGAAGGTAATGCCAATTCTTGAGGAACCCAAGCAATCTGCCTTCGTATCATACTAATGGTATCCTTGGAAAGTTCTGTTTGATTAACAATAATCTTTCCTTTTTTAAGAAGGACAAAGCCTAAAACAGCATTTAATAAAGAGGTCTTTCCCCGTCCGGATTCTCCCAAAACACAAACTATCTCTCCTTTGTTTATATTTAAATTAAAAGAAGAGAAAAGTTCATTGTCATCAAAGGCAAGGGTAGCATTTTCTATTTTTAGAATATTTTCCATAATTAATTCTCAAAGATAATAAGGATTTTCTATTTTTAAGTTACCGGAAGGAATACTCTTCCAATAAATAAGAGAACAGACAAAAGTTATATATAACTTTACATCAGATTTTTAATTCATTGATTTTAAGCACAAGTAGTTATGATTATAGATGAAAGAGAAGTTAGGCACCAACAAGTAATAGCCATTGCTAAGCAGATGATGGTTGCTGCCAGAACGGCCCCTAAAGCCCGGGGAATTGATATTATTGAGACCCTCACAATTACTAAAGAACACATTGCACAGCTCTCTGAAGCCATGCTTCAAGTATTAACAGCCAATGGAGAACGTCGTTACGAACGAGATGGAAATAACATACTAAAAGCTGAATGCATTGTTCTTATTGGAACAAAATCTAAAAAAATGGCATTAGATTGTGGATTTTGTGGTTATCCCACTTGTGCAGAAAAGAAGAAAGAGGTTCCTTGCAACATGAATAGCATTGATGTGGGTATTGCTATTGGTTCAGCTTGTGCAACAGCAGCCGATTGCAGAGTAGATACGCGAGTAATGTATTCAGCAGGTAAAATAGCTCAAGAATTAGGTTGGCTTAAAGACTGCACTTCAGTTATTGCAATACCTGTAAGTGCTTCAAGTAAAAATCCATTCTTTGACCGTCCTCAAAAATAAAACGTATGGAAGACCAATCCACTAAAGAAAAAAGCAGAGTTCCTTTTTTCCCGGCAGAATGGCACAAACAAAGTGGTATACAGCTAACTTGGCCACACAAAGAAACCTGTTGGGCACCTATACTAGATGAAGTAGAAACTTGCTTTATATCATTGGCTAAAGAAATAGCCGAAAGAGAGAAACTCTTGATTGTAACTCCTCACCCTGATGTGGTAAAAGAGACTCTGCTTGCTGCTAAGGTAAATATAGACTCGGTTCGCTTTAGTAAATGTAACACCAACGACACGTGGGCTCGAGATCATGGCCCCATAACCTTACTAAGAGAAAATCAACCTTATTTGTTAGACTTTATGTTTAATGGATGGGGATTAAAATTTGCCTCTAATCTGGACAACCTAATCACAGAATGTCTGTTTGAAAAACAGGCACTCAAAGGACAATACATTAATTGTAGAAACTTTGTATTAGAAGGTGGTGCTATTGAGAGCGACGGAGAAGGCACGCTATTAACGACTTCTCATTGCTTATTAGCTCCCAATAGAAACGATACAATGAACAGGATCACTCTTGAGGATTACTTAATGGATACCTTTTACCTTAAACGTGTTCTTTGGTTGGATTATGGCTACTTGGAAGGAGACGATACAGACAGCCACATTGATACTTTAGCTCGCTTTTGTAATCCTTCCACCATTGTGTATGTACAATGTACAGACCCTACGGATGTTCATTACAAGGCTCTGCAAAAAATGGAAGAACAATTAAAATCGTTTAAGCAACTCAATGGTGAACCTTACAATCTCTTTCCATTACCTATGGCTGACGCTATTTATGAGGAAGGGGAAAGATTACCTGCCACTTATGCCAATTTTTTAATCATGAATGAGGCGATACTCTATCCTACTTATAATCAAAAAGAGAACGATAAAAAAGCAAAAGATATTTTACAGCAGGTTTTCCCTCAACATCAAATTATAGGCATTGACTGCAGACCTTTAATTAAAGAACACGGATCACTTCATTGCGTTACTATGCAATTTCCTGAAGGAGTTTTGGTTTAATTCGTAAATTAAGAATATGAAAGCAACATTAAATAATAAACCCAAGAAAATTAAAGTGGGTATTGTACAGCAAAGCAATACAGCTGATGTAAAAGAGAATATTGATAAACTAAGGAAAAACATTGAAGAATGTGCTCAAAAAGGGGCTGAACTCATAGTGTTACAAGAGATTCATAACACGCTCTACTTTTGTCAGGTAGAAGAGACTGAGTATTTTGATCTGGCAGAACCTATTCCCGGTCCATCGACAACATACTATGCTGAATTAGCTAAAGAACTAAAGGTGGTATTAGTAACCTCATTGTTTGAGCGTAGAGCTCCGGGATTATATCACAACACCTCTGTTGTTTTTGAAAAAGATGGCACCATAGCAGGTACTTATAGAAAAATGCACATTCCGGATGATCCTGCTTATTACGAGAAGTTCTACTTTACTCCCGGCGATTTAGGTTTTACCCCTATTGATACCTCTTTGGGTAGATTAGGTGTGTTGATTTGTTGGGATCAATGGTATCCTGAAGCCGCACGCTTAATGGCGCTGAAAGGTGCAGAACTATTAATTTACCCTACAGCAATTGGTTGGGAAAGCACAGATACTCCCGAAGAGAAAAAACGCCAATTAGATGCTTGGGTAATTGCTCAACGAGGTCACGCTGTGGCTAATGGTTTACCCGTTATTTCGGTAAATCGCATAGGACACGAAAGCGATCCTTCCGGACAAACCAATGGCATTCAGTTTTGGGGAAACTCTTTTGTGGTAGGACCTCAAGGTGAATTCCTAACAGAAGCCAGTAATGATAAGGAAGAAAATATTGTAGTGGAAATAGATATGCAACGCACAGAGAATGTACGTCGTTGGTGGCCTTTTTTCCGTGACCGAAGAATTGATGCTTACAATGAAATAACCAAACGATACATTGATTAATTTTTTAATCAGAATTAGAAAGATAATCATCTGAAAGAAGAACGCCTCACCTAGAATTCTAAGTGAGGCGTTCTTTTTATTTTAGACTCTTAATCTTATTTGAAAGTAAAGTTTCTATTAATTAAGAAGTTCACTACACCATATACAAACAGACCCAAGAATTGAGCTAAGTATTCATTCATAGAGAACACTTCTACGAGCAATAACAAGAACACAAACTGAGCGGCATAAGCTAAAGCTACAGCCATAGAGAAAAGCAACATACGTTTCCCTAAAGAGTGTTCCCTAAATTTAGCAGGGAAAATCCAAAAGCTAGACCAAATGAAATTATGAATCTGAGCAATGAGATATCCCACAATATTTGAAATAATATATCCACAATGAAAGACATCCATCATCAAAAAAACAATTCCTGCAGTAATTAGTGCATTAGCTGTTCCAATGATGGCAAAACGAAAAAGTCTTGTGGATTCTTTCATTAATCTTAAGCTTCTTTTTTCTCTACTACCTGAAGATGTAATTCATCCAGTTGTTTAACATCTAAAGGTGCAGGAGCATCCATCATTGCATCTCTTCCTGAAGTATTTTTTGGAAAAGCAATGCAATCTCTAATAGAGTCTAATCCCGCAAATAGAGAAACCCAACGATCTAACCCATAAGCAATACCACCGTGAGGAGGTGCTCCATAGGTAAAGGCATTCATTAAGAAACCAAACTGTTCCTCGGCTTGTTCTTTCGTAAATCCAAGCAGTTTGAACATTTGGTTTTGTAATTCCCTATCGTGTATACGAATTGATCCTCCACCCACTTCAACTCCATTAATAACCATATCATAAGCATTTGCACGTACTTTACCCGGATCAGTCTCCAATAAAGAAATATCTTCTTTTTTAGGAGAGGTAAAGGGGTGATGTACAGCAACAAATCTACTTTCTTCATCATCCCACTCAAATAGAGGAAAATCAACTACCCACAAACAAGAGAACTTACTCTTATCGCGTAAACCTAATTGTTTGGCAACTTCAAGGCGTAATGCCGATAGTTGTTTGCGAGTTTTCATTACATCGTCACCGGATAGAATTAAAATTAAATCTCCGGGCTCTGCATTAAATGCTGCTTTTAATTGTTGTAAGGTTTCTTGTTCATAAAACTTATCCACACTGGATTTTACAGAACCATCTTCTTGTACACGAGCATAGACCATACCTTTAGCTCCTACTTGAGGTGTACGTACATAGTCGGTTAGAGCATCTAATTGCTTGCGAGTATATACTGCAGCACCTTTGGCACAAATACCTCCCACATAAGCAGCCTCATCGAACACCTTAAATTCGTGTCCTTGTAAAATATCCATAAGTTCCACAAACTTCATATCAAAACGAGTATCCGGCTTATCACTTCCGTAATACTTCATAGCGTCTGCCCAAGTTATACGTGGAAACTCATTGAGCTCTATATTCATAATCTCCATAAAAAGGAATTTTGTCATTCCTTCAAAGAGAGAAAGTACATCTTCTTGCTCCACAAAACTCATTTCGCAGTCAATTTGAGTAAACTCAGGTTGCCTGTCAGCACGTAGATCTTCATCTCTAAAACACTTCACAATTTGGAAATAACGATCGAATCCTGACACCATCAATAACTGTTTTAGTGTTTGGGGTGATTGTGGCAAAGCATAAAACTCACCGGGATTCATACGCGAAGGAACTACAAAATCTCGTGCTCCTTCCGGAGTAGAACCAATTAACATTGGTGTTTCCACCTCTAAGAAACCCAGTCCATCCAAATATTTTCTTACCTCCATAGTTACCCTGTGGCGTAGTTCCAAATTCTTACGTACTGTATTACGTCTTAAATCCAGATAGCGATATTTCATGCGTAAATCATCTCCACCATCCGTTTGGTCTTCAATGGTAAAAGGAGGAACCTCTGAACGATTCAATACAACTAGTTCTGAGGCAACTATTTCCACTTCACCGGTAGCTATCTCTTTATTTTTATTCGAACGCTCATTTACTATACCACTAACTTGTATAACAAATTCACGTCCCAATTTATTGGCTCTGTGGCAAAGTTCTTCATTGGTTTCTTCATTAAAAACAAGTTGGGTAATTCCATACCTGTCACGTAAATCAACAAAGGTCATACCACCTAACTTACGTACTCTTTGAACCCATCCGGAAAGGGTTACACTTTCATTAATGTTAGAGATTCTTAACTCTCCACAAGTATATGTTCTATACATAATATATATTGTTTTTCTATCTTTTCAGAAAGTTTGGAACTAAGACGTTCAATCCTTTGGCTATAGCTTCTATGGCTAGTTCTGTATCTTTTCCCATTGGATCACCATCAAAGTGTATATCGGTTTCCGTTGAGCACTGAACAAACAGTTTTCTACATCTGAAAGATTTCACTTTATTGTGGCGATTAATTGTTCCATTGAATAGATGGAAAGCTACTTGTGGAATTTCAAACAGATTCATCTGTTCCATAACCGTTACATCAATAAAGCCATCTTTAAGAGAGGCTAAAGGGGTAATATAAGCATTATTACCATATTGTGAAGCATTACCGCAAGTAATTAAGTAAGCCTCAAATTCAGTACAACGATCGTCCACACAAACCTTATATAACTGTGGTTTGTAATGTAGTCCTTCATATAATGCTTTTTCAACATACGTCAACATTCCTCTTCGATTGGCTCTGGCAAATTTCAGACTAACAAAAGCGTCAAAACCTATACCACAAGTACAGAAAAAGGGCTGGCCATTAGCCTTACCATAATCTATTTCATCAACCACACCGGTATTGAAAACCTGCATGGAATCTTTTGCATCTAAAGGTATTTTAAGATGACGTGCCAATCCATTACCCGACCCCATAGGGATAATAGCCAAAGTTGCATCAGTATGTATTAATGAACGAGCCACTTCATTTACAGTGCCATCACCACCCACAGCAGCCACAATATCTACTCCCTGCTCAACTTTTTCTTTTGCTATTTCGGTTGCGTGTCCAGCTCGCTCAGTGTGTATAATTTCCCAATCAAAGTTTGATTTATCTAAGTTTTTTTCAATTAAATCACCCAAATTTCGCTTATTATAAGTTCCTGAAATGGGATTTAAAATGAATGTAACTTTCTTCTTCATATTCTTTTACCTTCTGCACACGCGCTTTAATTATCACTCCTAGTGATAGCTTCTAATTTTAAATTTTCAACAAAAATAGAACAAATAAATGGATTATGGAGTATTCAAATTGAGCCATTCTATATAATGGTTGTTTTTTGTTATAAAATGCTGCATAACATTACATTATTTACTATCTTTGCAGCCTGTTTTAGTTTGAACGCCCATATTGTTAACCTGAAAGCAAATTACAAAGAGGATTTCGAAAGTAAACAGATTAAACAAAAGAACTATAATTAGCGATACAATTTTTATACACTACAATGAATTTGTTACAAAAAAAACTCGCCAAATACGATGCACCACAACGCATAAAAGAAGCCGGTCTATATCCCTATTTTAGATGTATTGAAAGCGAGCAGGACACTGAGGTATTAATCAATGGAAAGAAGGTATTGATGTTTGGTTCCAATTCCTATTTAGGATTAACCAACGACCCTCGTGTAATTGAAGCGGCGGTAAAAGCAACTAAAAAATACGGAACAGGATGTGCCGGCTCACGATTCCTTAATGGTACACTAGATTTACATGTTCAGTTAGAAAAGGAATTGGCCGAATTTGTTGGAAAAGAAGATGCCATAATCTATTCCACCGGATTTCAAGTGAATCTGGGTGTTGTATCTTGTGTAACCGGAAGAGAAGATTACATTATTTGTGATGAGCTTGACCATGCTTCAATTGTTGAAGGCCGCAGACTCTCTTTTTCTACTGTGTCAAAATTCAAACACAACGACATGGAAGACTTAGAAAAAGAACTTCAAAAGTGTCGTCCGGACGCAATTAAACTAATCGTTGTAGATGGTGTATTTAGTATGGAGGGTGATATTGCCAATTTACCCGAGATTGTTAGACTAAGCAAGAAATACGACGCCAGTATTATGGTGGACGAAGCTCATGGTTTAGGTGTTTTAGGAAAAAACGGAAGAGGTACTTGTAATCATTTTGGGGTTTCCAACGACGTAGATCTTATTATGGGTACTTTTAGTAAATCGTTGGCATCCATCGGAGGTTTTATAGCTGCTGATGAATCGGTAATCAACTATTTACGCCATAACTCTCGCTCTTACATTTTTAGTGCTAGTAACACTCCTGCCGCTACAGCTGCAGCACGTGAAGCATTACACATTATGAAAACTGAGCCTGAGCGTCTTGAGAACCTATGGAAATTAACCAATTATGCACTAAAAAGCTTTAGAGAACTAGGCTTTGAAATTGGTAACACTTCTACACCAATTATTCCTTTGTATGTTAGAGATATGAATAAGACTTTCATTGTAACCAAGATGTTACACGAAGAAGGAATCTTTATAAACCCTGTAGTTCCTCCTGCTTGTTCACCAAACGACACATTAATTCGTTTCTCTTTAATGGCAACACATACCAAAGAACAAGTAGATTTTGCGGTTAGCAAACTGGCTAAATGTTTCAAAGCATTGGATTTGTTATAAAGACAATACAAGATAGAATACAGAAGCCTAAGTTTGTTTATCATTCTTAGGCTTTTTTTATTGAAAAACAACTCATTGCTAAGTTGTTAGCTTAACATAGTTTCCCTATGTTTGTATGTATCAAATAGATTGAAAAATTCAAAAAACTAATAAATATTTAAAAGTTATGATTATTGCAGTTCCTACAAGAGACAACCGGGTAGATGATCATTTTGGTCACTGTGCCTATTATACATTTTTCACTATTGATGAAAACAAAAATGTAATAAAGACTGAGCGCTATGACTCACCGGAAGGTTGTGGTTGTAAATCGGGTATAGCTCCTATTTTACAACAACTAGGGGTTAAAATTATGCTAGCAGGAAATATGGGCACCGGAGCAAAGAACGTTCTTGAACAAAATAACATTCAAGTTATCAGAGGCTGCTCGGGTAATGTTGAAGAGCTAGTTCAAGCTTATCTTAAAGAAGGAATATTAGATTCCGGTGAAGGTTGCTCTTCTCACGAAGAAGGTCACACCTGTTCACATAACCATTAATTTAAAGAGGCCTACGAGTACCTAAACAAACCATTTAGGTGCTATATGAATTTAAAGTGAATCTCATAACTTTATAAGTTGTGAGATTTTTTCATTGCTTTCTATTATCAATCTAACAGTTGGTAAATCGGCAGGTGGCCAGTTTAACAAGAGTAAATCTTGAGAATCACACCATAATAAGTTATGGTGTTCCAAACGTTCCGGTTTTTCACCTTTTAATAAGGTGCAGTAAAAAGTAGTCAGTAAAATGTGTTTAGTTGGATAGTGAAATGAGGTGGTAGTGATGGATTGTTCCACCGAAACAACACAAGCCAACTCCTCTTTAATTTCACGGACTAAGGCCTCTTGTGCACTTTCTCCCTCCTTTATCTTTCCACCCGGAAACTCCCACATCATCGGCAAATCACTTTTCTCTCCACGTTGAGCACAAAGTATTTCACCTTTATCATTTAAGATAACTGCACCAACCACAGAAATAGGTTTTTTTTGCTGTTTATTCATTGCTTATTGAGCTAAATGGAATCAAAGAAAACACCCCATCCAGATTAACCGTGAGGGGTATTTTGTCGGTCTAGGACCAAAGGCCTCTCGGTCTAGGACTGAAGGGGTCTCGGTCTAGGACCGACCGACCTTCGGTCTAAGACCCTACTTTTTTCACCCTTTGATTTGCTCTTTAATCTGTAACAATTGTTCAAAATGCAAAGAGGAAAAATCAGGAAAAGTAGCATCTGCCAAATGACCAATTTCTTCTTTAGGCAAAGTGGTAGTTAGGCCAATAACAACTGCACCCGAATCAACTCCGGCCTGTAAACCCATCAATGAATCTTCTATTACAAAGGTGTTTTCCGGTTGAACACCAAAGTGCTTCATACCTATTAAAAAACACTCGGGATCTGGTTTTGACTTACTAAAATCTTCTGCAGTAAAAATAGCATCAAAAAGTGAGGGTAAATCAGGGTGTAACTCATAAATGCGATTCATCTTCTTTTGATCTGAGCTGGTAACTACTGCCGTAGGAATTTTCAACAGATGTAACTCTTTTATAAACTTTTCGAAACCATCAATGAAATCAAAACTCATAGTTTGTTCAAAGTCTTCCAACTCTTTCTCTAGCTGTGGAATCTGATTCTGAACAGATTGGAAGTGAAGCTCAAGAATCCGTTTCATCGTTGTTCCTTTAACTATACGTCCAAACTCTTTTATACCAAGAAGTCGCTCACCGGCAGCATTCCAAAACTGCGTATATTGAGTTTCACTATCCACTACCACCCCATCAAAATCGAATAAAACAACATGTTTTTCATCTCTATCCATCTTCAAACTTCTCTTATTATTTAAATAATTAGTACTTTTGTTGGTTTATCAAAGGTGTAGAAAATCATTGAATGAAACAAATTATTTATACCTTTGCTCATCGAAACATCAAACGATCTTTAAAAATTTATGTCACAAAACAATCCAACCATACTAGGGAGAGCTCCATTAGGTAAATTGCTTTTTCAATATTCCTTACCCGCAATTATCGGAATGACCTTAACCTCCCTATACAACATTATAGATAGTATTTTTATTGGGCACGGTGTTGGACCTATGGCAATTTCCGGATTGGCCATTACTTTTCCTTTTATGAACTTAGTTGCTGCATTTGGCGTACTGATTTCAGCAGGTGGATCTACTATTTCTTCTATCCGATTGGGGCAACGTGATTCTGAAGGAGCTACCAAAGTATTGAATAATACATTGATGCTTTGTTTCATCAACTCCATTGTTTTTGGGGGTATATCACTTCTTTTTATTGATGAAATACTAATATACTTTGGAGCCAGCAGTCAAACATTACCCTATGCCAAAGATTTTATGAAAGTAATTTTAATGGGAACTCCTATTTCATACACCATGATTTCCCTAAACAACATTATGCGTGCCACAGGATATCCCAAGAAAGCGATGTTAACCTCAATGGTAACCATTGTTTGTAATGTTATTCTAGCACCTATCTTTATTTTTAAATTTCAGTGGGGCATTGAAGGTGCCGCTTTAGCCACAGTCATTTCCCAATTTATTGGAATGTGTTGGGTAGTAAGCCACTTTAGAAACCCCAAAAGTTACATTCACTTTCAGGCACCTGTTTTTAAGATAGAGCTTCCCATTGTTAAAAATATATTCTCCATTGGCATGGCACCTTTTTTAATGAATGTATGTGCCTGTGTTATTGTTATTTTCATAAATAACAGACTGCAAAACAACGGAGGAGATATGGCTATTGGAGCCTATGGCATAATCAATCGCCTCATCACCCTTTACATTATGATTGTGATAGGATTGACCATGGGGATGCAACCCATTATTGGCTATAACTTTGGAGCATTGAAGTTTAACAGAGTAAAAAAAACACTCAGATTGGGGTTAATTGTGGCCACAGTAATAACCAGCAGTGGATTTCTTATTTGTGAGTTATTTCCCCATGGAATAGCAGCTATGTTTACCCGTGAACCCATACTTATTGATATGGCAGCCGACGGATTACGCATTGCCATTGCGATGTTCCCAATTATTGGTTTACAAATTGTAATCACCAATTTCTTTCAAAGCATTGGGATGGCAAAAATAAGCGTATTCCTATCTCTTTCCAGACAACTACTTTTCTTATTACCCGGACTTATTTTCTTTCCCAGATATTGGGGAATAACAGGAGTATGGCTCAGTATGCCATTCTCTGATTTCTTTGCTACAGTTACCGCTGTTATTATGTTGCTTTACTTAATTCGAAAGATTAAAGAGCCTCAAATTTCACAAAATCCATAAAATGAACATTCTTATTTTAAGATAATTAAGTCAGAATGGTTATTTTTGTTACTTAACTAGTATAAATCGTTATAAAGTTTACTTAGAATGGCATTCTCTTCTGAAAACATATTACTTATTGGTTCTATACTGCTTTTTGTTAGTATAGTAATTAGTAAGACAGGTTCTCGCTTTGGTATCCCCACACTTCTTCTCTTTCTATTTGTTGGAATGTTGTTTGGTTCTGATGGACTAGGCATACAGTTTCACAATATGAAAGAAGCTCAATTCATTGGAATGACCGCTTTAATAGTTATTCTTTTCTCGGGAGGTATGGAGACAAAAATTGAAGAGATTAAACCGGTTTGGAAACCCGGAGCTGTATTATCCACCTTAGGAGTGCTACTAACGGCACTACTTACCGGTTTGTTTATATGGTTTATTTCGGGGATGAGTTGGAGCAACATCAGTTTACCTTTAACCACCTCCCTATTGCTGGCAGCCACTATGTCATCCACAGACTCTGCTTCAGTTTTTGCCATCTTGCGTTCACAAAAAATGAACTTAAAACACAATCTACGCCCTATGTTGGAGCTGGAGAGTGGTAGTAATGACCCTATGGCTTATATGTTAACCATAGCCTTAATACAGCTTATACAAAACACCGGAGGAGGTCCTTGGGGAGTTTTGTTTGATTTTTGCATCCAGTTCATTGTAGGATTACTTATTGGCTTCCTGATGGGACAGGTCATTGTGTTTTTTGTAAATAAATTAAACATTGGAAATCAATCGCTATATCCCATATTAGTTCTGGCATTGGCCTTTTTTACATTTTCCATAACCGATGCATTACACGGGAATGGTTATTTGGCAGTATATATAACAGGAATCATTGTTGGAAATAAAAAGATTATGTTTAGACGTGAAATTGCACGTTTTGTAGATGGGTTCAACTGGTTGTTCCAAATCATCCTCTTCATAACTTTAGGGTTACTCATTAATCCGGGTGAATTAATTGATGTAGCTGTAGTAGGTTTACTCATTTCACTTTTTATGCTCTTTTTTGGACGCCCCATCAGTGTTATGCTTTGTTTGTTACCTTTCAGAAAAATTCCACTCAATGCAAAACATTTAGTGTCTTGGGTTGGGCTACGTGGAGCTGTTCCCATAATTTTTGCCACATACCCGGTTATAGCAGGAATAGAAGGCTCAAATGTTATTTTTAATATTGTGTTCTTCATTACATTGGTATCGTTAATTGTTCAGGGAAGTAGCATACCCATTGTGGCTCGTTTCTTAAATTTATCTACCCCTTTGGAAGAGACAGGTAATGCGTTTGGTGTTGAGTTACCCGACGAATTGGATACCGATTTATCCGACTTGTTAATTACTTCAGAAATATTAGAGAAAGGAAACACTTTGCGAGAGATGAATTTACCCAAAGGTACCTTGGTGATGATGGTTAAACGTGATGATCAATTCCTTATTCCGGATGGTAAGTTAGAGCTTCACGAAGGAGATAAACTCTTACTAATCTCTGAAAAGAGAGAGATTCCCATTGACCCGATTCCTCTTGAAGAGACCAAAAACCCTATGTAAACAAAAAATAGTTTTGAAAAGTTAACGTAAAAATCATTTCAACCCACAAATCTTAAACTATGTTACAAAACATATGTTTCCGCACACAACATTTGGAAAAAGAGCACAAATCGCATATATTTGTACTGTGTTTTTCATAGTATTAGATTTAAGGTTAACAAAGATTGGAGCAAAGCGTTGCTCCTTCTTTATTTTAAACACTTTCGGTCTTTACTGATAACCTTATGGTTTAGAAAACTCTAACCCGACTACGTTTAGTATCATTTAATGTCTGAATATTAATTCGATATAAACCCTGAGAGGGAGCTGAAACTTCCTCTTCAACAACTAATCCGTCTTCTCCTGCTGAAACGGCTACAAAACCGGTAATATTACTAAAATACGTATCACTTTTATCATCCCTACCTCCTACAATATACAGAAAACCATCCTTATATATCATTTGATTATATTTCAAGCCTAAATCAATTTTATAACTATACATCTCTTTGGTTAATACATTGTAAGTCAAAAAAACTTCATTCTCAAAAATATAAAGAGTATGATTCTGTTCATTATAAGCCAAAGCTGGCCTTTCCATATTTAACGGAAGAGTAGACACCTCCTGATATTCAGCAGTATGTAAATTATAAGTATTTATTACAGGTACCTTTTGATTGTTAAAACCTCCCACCTGAAAGAGAAGACTATCAATAACAATACCTGGAGTTTCATAAGCATACGGAATAGGCTCTAATTCATACCAATATCCTGTTTCTAAATCAAATAAATGAGCTTCTGAAGTATGAACCTTACTATTTTTATTCTCTTTTACAGAACCATTCAGCACAAAAATCGAGTTATCGTATATACCCGAAGTAAAGTTTACAGCTTGATGTGGATTGCTATTACTAGAATAGATAGTATCTCGAACGATATCATAAACCTCTATTAAATCATTTAAGTACTCTCGATTAGGGTTTTTAGCCAAACGTTTTCCTCCAAGTATATAAATTTTACCATTATTATAATGAGTATTATGATAAGCTCGATTTGAGAATTTAAGATCAGACAGCGTCCATGTATCATTTTCAATGTCATAGATCTGCATTCGTCCACTATTATGTAAATATAAATCTTTGGTGTTTTTCAGTAATTTTTTACTTGAATCACCTCCAATTACATAAATACGATTTCCAACTAATGAAGCGCCAAAAGCATAAACCCCTCTTTTCAATGGAGCTAATTCTTCAAAGGCTATACTTTCATTCAATGTTTTATCTCCCCTAACAACAAGTGTTTCAATTTGATAACTTCTTGAAGTTAAATAGATAATATCATCTTCAATATCTTTAACACAAACTTGCCGGGTAATGTAACCAATATGACTCAAAGTCAGAGTGTCCATTTTGGATATAGGAGCTATTCTATCTAAAAAGAAATAGCCATTCTCATCTGTAATGGTTACCTTCTGTGCTTGAATGTTTACACCCACCAAAGGGATTTGTTTCTCCATATCAAGAACTAGTATCTTATTTTGTCCACATAGAGTACTCAAGATAACCATTAACAAACCAAGAGTGATATATCGTTTCAACTTCATAAATTAATAATTACAATAGTATAAAAATCAGTATTTAATCACAAAGAACACACATATACTGAAAAGATAACAAAAATGTTAAGAACAACCAATAACTAATCTGATTATAATTGCCCCTAAACTACGCAGAACAGTTAAACAACCACCATCTAAGATGTTAATTTTAAATCTAATCGAGCAAAAAGAAAGATCATAATAGATAAAACAACAACTAGAAATTCATATTGGATTAAAAAATGTTAGCCGAGGTAGTTCCACACAAGTAAAAAGAAAGAACTTTGATAAAACCACTTATCTTTGAGTTGTGTTTTTCATAGTATTAGATTTAAGGTTAACAAGATTGGAGCAAAGCGTTGCTCCTTCTTTTTTTTAAATACTTTCACTCAATCTTATTTTTCCCAAACTAAAACAGGATTGAGAATTCCAACATTCCACACATACTTCCAAATTTAATACACGTAAGCCTTTGATTTTCAGATAAAATTCCATTAATTCGAGATGATTATGACTCTTTCTCTTAGATTTAGTGATAGCCGAAATATAAATAGTTACAATACATCTAATAAAAAATAATATGAGCCCAGAAAAAGAAAAGATGTTCCGTGGTGAACGTTACAATGCACACACTCCAGAAATGTATGAGGTACGCACAAGAGTAAAAAGACTTCTACATAAATTAAATGTCACAGAATATTATACCGAGAACTTTCAAGGTGTAATTAACGAATTGTGTCCTAATTCTGCCAAAGACCTTCACCTTGAACCTCCTTTTCATTGCGATTATGGAGATCATATTTATGCCGGAGAAAATGTCTTTATTAATTTCGATGCAGTTATTCTAGATGGTGCAAAGGTAACTATCGGGGCAAATACACTCATAGCTCCGGGATTACATCTGTATACGGCACGTCATCCATTGGATATAGAAGATCGCAGAGAGTGGGAAGACTGTGCTCCGGTTACAATTGGAGAGGAATGTTGGATTGGTGGACGTGTTACTATTTGTCCGGGTGTTACAATAGGAGATCGTTGCGTTATAGGAGCTGGGGCAGTTGTTACAAAAGACATACCGGCAGATTCTTTAGCGATAGGTAATCCAGCCAAAGTTATTCGCAAACTGAACTTAAAAAACAACTCTAGAAAAGATTAAAAACACTACAAATTAATCCATGAAAGATAATGATAGCTAGATTTCACCTCCCATTTTTGAAAACAATTTAAAAGTAAGAGATAAAAAGTTTCAATATGTTAAGATCAAAATAACATAAAGAACAAAATCTTAAACTATGTTACAAAACATATGTTTTCGCACACAAGATTTGGAGAAAGAGCAAAAATCGCATACATTTGTAATGTGTTTTTCATAGTATTAGATTTAAGGTTAACAAAGATTGGAGCAAAGCGTTGCTCCTTCTTTTATTTTAAACACTTTCTCTTCTAAAAAACGCCCCAGAGTTCAAAACAACACACACTTATTAAGTCTCATTCAGCCTATAGTTAAGAAAAACTTCATTGTTTAGATTATCCGACAAGAAACCCATTTTTTCTTTATATTACAGAAAGTAAGATAGATAAAGACAACCTCTTAATTTATAA
>CAZOVL010000018.1:0-40560 GCA_964583185.1 uncultured Bacteroides sp.
TTAGAGGTTCTATCCCATCATTTATCACAACAAAATCGGCTAGCTTTTTTTTATCTTCATCATCCAATTGACTAGATAATCTGCTTTTTACTTCTTCACGACTTGAATTATCTCGCTTCACTGTACGTTGAATACGTACTTCCATGGGTGCATAAACAGTTACAATAAAATCGACATCAGAAGAGAAACCGGCTTCAATTAAAATAGCCGACTCAATAGCCACTATTGTCTTTTCTTGATTCTCCACCCACGAATGAAAATCTTTTTTTACACGAGGATGAATAATAGAGTTAATTCGGTGTCTATTTTCGTCAGAAGCAAAAAGATAAGCAGCTAATTCCTGTTTATTCAACTCATTATTCGCATATATAGTTGGTCCTAATAAGTGAATGAGATTTTTACGGATAATAGGATCATTCTGTGTTAAACGCTTTGCCTGTGAATCGGAATCATAAACAGGAATCCCTAAACTGGTAAGTACTCTGGCAACTACACTTTTTCCACTCCCTATTCCACCGGTAAGCCCTATCTTAATTTTTTGTGTCATCGGAGCTTGTTTTTTCTACTAAAAAATCAATTTTATTAGGGGATATTCTCACATTTTGAACTCCTTCCGGTAACGTATGGAGTTTCAGCTCATACTTTTCATTACTTTCTAATTGTAACAATTCACCATAAGGTACAGTTAAACTAAAATCCGAAGCGGTAATGGATTGGTATTGTTTTGCCCCAAGCTGAAAGGTTACATCTACTTTAGTTGGAAAAGTTCTAAGAATTTTATCCATTGGAAAACCAATCCCCATCAAAGGAACAGTAACCGTTTTCTCAACGTACAAGTCAACATTGAATGATGCTGTTGTTTTATCGGGAATAAATTTTGCACCTGAAATGGAAAGAAGAGGAATGACATATTCGGTGGTATCTTTTATATCCATCAAATTTACAGTATCGGAAAAAGCCTTCGTTATGGTATCCAATATATTCTTAGGTGCATAAACTAAAACCGAATCGGGACTTAAAATGGAGTCAGTAATGTAATACTGAGGATTAGATTTAATAGTTCCGGACAATACAACGGGGACTTTTTTATGATCACCGTGAGAGTACATATAACTTAAAGTATCAGGCGAGATATCTAGTAATTGTGTTGTACCATTTAATTGATTTAATATGGACTGTTGAAACTCAGTTGTAACAACCTTAACACTGTTACTTTTGTTGTTTGCAGCAAACGTGGGAAAATCCACAGAAACAGGAAAAAAGCTCTTCCCTATTTTATAGTTCAACAACACGGTTCCCCTATCTTTTATACGAACTGTAAATGTACTGGGGGGGTCAGTAGTTAAAACCACATCGTTTGGTACATTTTTTAATTTCACAGGAATATTGATGACCGTTTCATACATTTCATTCAATGTACGTAAGGCCCAAAAACCACTTGCAATAAAAAAGAAAAATAAAAAGATAAAGAACTGTTTACTTTGTCCACTAGTAAAAAAGTTCCTTATCTTTCTTAATACACGTAAATAAATAGACTTTATGTTTCTTTTTTTAAACATAATCTATCTTTACTTATTTTTTTTGTTGATCTGCTATATCACTGGCTGCAGGATATACAGAACTTCTATCTACTGTTATTTTTACATTTGAGTCTATCTCTATTATAACTTTTGAATCTTCTAGAGATTTTATTTTACCATATATTCCACCTGCGGTAATTACTTTTTGATTTACCTCCAAAGTTTTACGGAATTTAGCGATTTCTTTTTGCTTTTTATTTTGTGGACGTATCATAAAGAAATACATAATAGCAAACATTGCTATAAGCATTATCCACATCATACTACCTCCTCCTGCCGGAGCTTGCTGTAACAATACGGTCATTAAATTCATAATAATTAATTTATTTATATTTCATCTTAAAATTCTGTCTTAAAGATAGAATTTATTTTTCTTTTATCTCCTTATGAATCTTATTTTCTCTCATTAATTGTTTAACAATACCATCTAAAGCACCATTTATAAAGGAGCTACTTTTAGTGGTACTATAGCCTTTAGATATTTCAACATATTCATTAAGAGAAACGCTCACAGGTATATTGGGGAACTTTAGTATTTCAGCTAATGCACATTGCATAATGATGACATCCATTAAAGCAATACGATCGAAGTCCCAGTTTTTGGTATTTTCAGTAATTAGCTTTTGATAGTAATCATCGTCTAAGATTGCTTCTCTTAGTAATTCTCTTGCAAACTGTTCATCGTCCACATCATTATATTGTGGAAGCAAAGGCTGATCTTCACCCTTATTTTCCTTGAATCGCTTAATAGTTTTAATAACAAAGGTGTCAACAATCTCTTTATCATCATTCCAATAGAGACTTTGATCTTCCAACAACTCATCTAACGATTCGTTATAACAAATAAACTCTTTATATAATTTTCTCCAAACTTCACGATCTTCTTCATATGAGTTCTCTTTGGAATTCATATAGCTTTTATAAATATCAGATTGCACAATGGTATTGTACAACTCTTTAACAAAATCCTGATCGTTAACCCAGCTTCTTTTTTGAGTATCAATGTATTTTTTCAACTCTTTGTTTTCAGTT
Source organism: uncultured Bacteroides sp. (assembly GCA_964583185.1). Lineage (GTDB taxonomy): Bacteria > Bacteroidota > Bacteroidia > Bacteroidales > Bacteroidaceae > Bacteroides_E. The sequence goes on from CAZOVL010000018.1 coordinate 2,613, forward strand.
AACTGATTCACAAAGCGATTATTTACAAATTTCAAGTTGGGATTTAACTCCTCTTTAGTTGGAAGGTATTTGTTTCTTGCTAAGTCTAAACGATTATCGGCATATTTTGTAACCTCTACCATTAATAAAAGCAAGAAATTATATAAATCATATGCTTTTGAGAGACTAAAGACTAACTCCTGCTCAGCTTTCTGCAAAAGATGTTCTTTGTATTTTTTATTTTTTAATTCTTCTGTTAGTAATTTTGCTTTGGCTTCTCCTCCTAGATTTCGAGGTAAGGATTGCTCTAATTCTTTAATCAACAACGCTTTTGTTTTTTCATCAAAATCTAAATCATAAACTCTATTTTGATAATAGGCATAAAGAATTTGTAATACTTTAAGACGAATAAGAACTCTATTTATCATATATACTCTAATATACTTTGGGTGATTCTATAATAGTAACATCAGCTGACAAAAATAGCTATTTTTCATTAGTTTACACAGAAAATAGGTTTTTATTTACTAAAAGGGTGCTTTTCGTGTCATTTCTTTTGTGAGTTAAAAAAAAATATCGAATTTTGAAACCGTTTACTAAAAAGACCAATAAAAATGGAAGAAGCGAAAATGAATAATGAAGAAGATAAAGGAGTGAATAACAGAGATATTTTATTTTCAAAAGCTGTTAAGGCAGGTAAACGCATATACTACCTTGATGTAAAAGAAAATCGTAAAGGGGATCTTTTCTTGGCAATCACTGAAAGTAAAAAAGTGATTACAGGAGAAGGAGAAAACACCAAAGTACGTTTCGACAAGCACAAAATCTTCTTATATAAAGAAGACTTTGAAAAGTTTATGAATGGACTGAACGAAACGGTTAATTACATCTATGAGAAAGAAGGTCCTTATGTTCCTCAACAAGATGGAACAGAAGTTGTTTCTGATGAATCTTTAGGTGGAGAAATCGAAATCGACCTAGACTTTTAATCCTCTAATTGTTTGAAACTTAGAAAAAGATAACGTATTTTTGCATCCGCTTTAAGACAACATTATTGATGTGATTGTTTTTACATACATCGTGTGATGGTGAATTAAGCAATAAACTTAATTGTAGAGTAACACAAAATTAAAGAAATGAGAACAGTACAAATTGAAGCTACAAGTCGTGTAGTACCAGAAAACTCCTCAAAAAGAGGAAAAGCATTAAAAGATTTACGTAAGCAAGATTCTATTCCTTGCGTTATATATGGTGGCGAAGAAGTACATCATATAACTGTACCTCTTAGCGAGTTAAGACAAATAGTTTACACTCCATTGGTATATGTGGTTGACATTAATCTTGATGGCAAGAAAGTTATTAATGCCATTATGAAAGCCATCCAATTCCATCCGGTAACTGACAATATTCTACATATTGACTTTTATGAAATAAACGAAGAAAGACCAATCCAAGTTAGAATTCCTGTTGAGCTACAAGGTCTTGCTCAAGGTGTTCGTATGGGTGGAAAATTAAACTTCCCTTCTCGTCGTTTAATGGTTAAAGGTTTCTACAAGAATATTCCAGAGAAAATATATGTTGATATTTCAGGACTACTTATTGGACAGTCTGTGAAAGTTGGAGATATTGAAACAGAAAACTACTCAATTGTAGATTCAAAAGACACTGTGGTTTGCTCTGTTAATATGTCACGTGCGGTATCTTCTGCATCTGCTGAAGAGGAATCTGAAGAAGAGGGTGAAGAAGAAGGAGAAGAAGCTGCTGCGGAATAAATAAAACTTCAATGAAATATTTAATTGTTGGTTTGGGCAACATAGGTAGTGAATACCATAACACCCGCCACAATATAGGATTTATGGTATTGGACGCTTTAGCTAAAGCGTCCAATATTGTTTTTACAGATGATCGTTACGGATTTGTTGCCGACTTATCTTTGAAAGGACGCCAACTTACACTTTTAAAACCTTCTACGTTTATGAATCTTAGTGGAAATGCTGTACGCTACTGGATGCAGAAAAAAAAGATTCCTTTAGAGAATGTTTTAATCGTAGTAGATGACATTGCATTACCCTTTGGTACTTTACGGTTAAAAGGTAAAGGGAGTGATGCAGGGCACAATGGATTAAGTCACATAGCACAAATTCTAGGTACACAATCGTATGCCAGGCTTCGTTTTGGCATTGGCAATGACTTTCCTCGTGGAGGTCAAGTACACTATGTGCTAAGTCAATTTGATTCTGAGCAATTAGAGACTATGGATGAGCGCTTAACTATTGCCGGAGAAATTATTAAAAGCTTTTGTTTAGCTGGCATCAACAACACGATGAATTTATATAATAATAAATAAAATGAGTGAGGTAAGAATAGACAAGTGGCTATGGGCTGCCCGTATATACAAAACCAGATCGATAGCTACACAAGCATGTAAGATAGGTAGAGTTTTCGTAGAAGGTGTAGAAGCTAAACCGGCTCGTCTTATTCGTGAAGGAGATGTTGTTCAAGTTCGCAAGTCTCCTATTACTTATCATTTCCAAGTACTTAAACCCATACAAAATAGAGTTGGAGCCAAACTTGTTCCTGAAGTATATAAAAATGTAACTCCTGCAGAAGAGTATGAACTGTTGGAGATGAATAGAATCAGCGGATTCATCAATAGAAACCGAGGAACGGGAAGACCAACCAAAAAAGAACGCAGACAACTAGATGATTTCTTAGATCCTTACGCTCATTTAGAAAATTTTAATTTCGACTCCTTAGATGAGCCGGAAGAGAAATAGCTTATTACTTTCTTTGAGTTAAAAGTAAATTTTTAGTTTACTATCAAACCAATCCATAGAACGATATAAACGTTTTCCCAAAATTCGTTCCTGTTCTTTCTTTGAATTTTTTTCCATTTGAGCATAGCCTGAACTATCGGAAGTATAGGCATAATTATATTCTCGGGTATTGATTTGTATTGTAATAAGCATTAACGTTATTGCCAAGATGGATACTGAAAATGTTCTTTTTCTTTTCTTTATCCACTTAGAGAGTACAGGAACAAGTAAAATGAGGAAAACACTCAAAAGAATAAGCAAGAAAACATCGTAGTTATTCCACCACCAGATTTTCCCATATCCTCCCCAATAGACAGAAGAAGGCCACGCAAAGGCAATACCTCCCCATACAGAGGCGGGAGTTGGCAAATCACCAGCTAAATGTGCCCAATATCCCAGCACAAAAACAATAAAATAAATACCATAATCTTGTAGGAATGAAAAAACAGATTGATTTTTCATTCTTTTTCTTACCACTTTCCGTATCAAATAGATGAAGAGCAAAAGTAAAGTTCCAAAGAAAAGGCTAGCAAGCAATGAGTGAAAAAAAGCGTGATGCGAATACCATAGTTTCATGCCATAGATTTCTCTACCACTATAGGGTAAATTAAATAAAGCTCCAATCTTGGAATCAAATTGGGACCACATACTTATAGCATCTATGTCAGGTAACACAGCACCAAAAGTTCCAATAAACAACACTTTTATTTTCTTTGACGTAGAGCTTCTTTTTAAAAAGGTAGAAACACAAGCCGCCACAGCTGTACCCGATATTGCATGCGTTAGTATATCCATTTATTTATAAGTAAAAAATTAAAACGAGTAGCTATAGTTTATCCAATAAAAAAGGAGAGGGTTCTTTTAACCTCTCCTCTACTATTTTTTTTGATAAACTCTTATTTTCTAAAAGGAGGTTTTACTACTTTAGCTTTTAATAAACGATTTCTCATCTTCACATAAATTTCTTGATCAATAGCAGTAAATTCAGGATTAACATACCCCAGACCAATACCGATTTTTCGAGTAGGAGACATTGTGCCGGAGGAAACGTGTCCAATATTATTTCCTTGTTCATCGGCCAACTCATAACCCGCACGAGGTATACCCCGATCAATTAATTCAAAACCAATCAGTTTTCTAGACACTCCCTCTTTTTTCTGTTTTTCAAGAACCGGACGACCAATAAAATCTTTCCCTTCTACCATTTTTACTATCCAACCTAATCCTGCTTCATAGGGTGTAGTTTGTTCGTCCAAGTCATTTCCGTATAAGCAAAAGCCCATTTCTAACCGAAGGGTATCTCTTGCTCCCAAGCCTGTAGGTTTAATGTCAAACTCCTTACCTGCTTCAAAGATAGCCTCCCAAATGGCTTGAGCTGCACTAGGGTAAAAATACAATTCGAAACCACCCGCTCCGGTATAACCTGTATTTGAAATAATTACGTTGGGCTCACCGGCCAATTCACCAACCTTAAATGTGTAATAAGGAATTTCCGAAAGATTAACCGAAGTGAGTTTCTGCAACGTCTCAATGGCTTTAGGTCCTTGAACAGCTAACTGAGCCATATGATCAGAGGCATTCTCCAACTCAGCCCCTACTGTGTTATTCTTTACACACCACTCCCAGTCTTTTGCTGTATTCGAAGCGTTGACAACTAATAAATACTTATCATCTTCAAAGTGATAAACTAAAAAGTCATCTTTTATCCCTCCTTCTTCATTCACAAAGCAGGTATATTGAATTTTTCCCGGTTTCAACACACTTGCATCGTTAGAAGATAAGTGTTGTATAAAATCCAAAGCCTTAGGTCCTTTCACCCAAATTTCTCCCATATGTGACACATCGAACACCCCTACTCCATTACATACAGCCAGATGCTCATCAATGATACCACTATATTCTATTGGCATATTATAGCCAGCAAATTCATGCATTTTTGCCCCTAATGCAATATGATTGTCCGTAAAGGGCGTTCTTTTCAATTCACTCATTTCTTTGATTATTAATAGGATAATTAAAACTCTTTTTGAGCCACTAGTTCAGCTATTTTCACAACAACTTGAACTGCTTTTTTCATACTTTGTATGGGTACAAATTCATACCGACCGTGGAAATTCAATCCACCGGCAAAAATATTGGGACAGGGTAACCCTTTGAAAGATAACTGAGAGCCATCTGTTCCTCCACGAATAGCTTTTACAACAGGTGTTACTCCCACTTGCTTCATTGCTTCATAGGCCACGTCTACAATATGCATCACAGGCTCTATTTTTTCACGCATATTAAAGTATTGATCTTTTATTACAGCAGTAAAAGTACCCTCGCCATACTTCTCATTCATTTGATCTACGAAAAGCTGAATCTTACTCTTTCTATCTTCGTAAATAGTCCTATCGTGATCTCTGATGATGTAGGTTAAAGTAGTCTTATCCACCTCTCCTTGAAAACCAATTAAATGATAAAACCCTTCATACTTTTCGGTCTTTTCAGGCGTTTCATTTTCAGGTAGTAAACCAATAAATTCATTAGCTAACAGAAGAGAGTTTATCATCTTATCTTTAGCATATCCGGGATGTACATTTCGTCCTTGGATAGTTATTACTGCAGATGCAGCATTAAAATTTTCATACTCCAACTCACCTATTTCTCCTCCATCAAGTGTATAGGCCCATTCACAACCAAACTTTTCCACATCAAACTTATGTGCCCCCAATCCTATTTCCTCGTCAGGAGTAAATCCCACACGTATAGCTCCGTGTTTAATTTCGGGATGTGCTTTTAAATAAGCCATTGCTGTTATGATTTCTGCAATTCCGGCTTTATCATCGGCTCCCAACAAGGTATGTCCATTGGTTACTATTAAGTCTTCTCCTTTGTGACTCAATAACTCCGGAAATTGTTTAGGAGAAAGAACAATGGGTTCTTCAGCAGAAAGGATTATATCAGTTCCATCATAGTTTTTCACAATACGTGGACTAACCTCTTTTCCGGACATATCCGGACTGGTATCCATATGTGCTATAAAGCCAATGGTAGGTATTTCTTTATCTACATTTGAGGGTAAAGTAGCAAAAAGATACCCATTATCGTCCAAGGTTATATCGGTTAAACCCAAGGATTTTAATTCTTCTTTCAACTGTTTTGCAAAAACCAATTGCCCGGGAGTACTTGGTGTTACTCCTGTTGTTTCATCTGACTGCGTATCAAAAGAAACATATTTTAAAAATCGATCAACTAACTGATTCATCATACTTTTATTTATTATATATAGTCATTTTCTCTAATTTGTAAAATTAAGAAACCAAGCTGATTTAACAAATTAATCACAGCTAATTATAGAGATATAAAAGACGTATTAAACAGATTATTTCAAGTTCAGCCTTTTAAGCTAAAACAAACTCAAACGAATAATGAACACCATTAATTTTAATTTATGAACTATTCAAGATACAAGCTTAATAAAGGAATTGCATAAAAAAAGAAAACCTCTTGAAAAACATTCAAGAGGTTCCTAATCATATAATCATAAAAACTACACACAATAAAATACCTTGTGTAATTTAGAAGGGCCTTATTTCAAGCGTTTATACGCTTTTTTATCTTGTGCTGTTGCAGGGAAAAGACTAATTGCAAAACCACCACTACGTGCCATATCCACATTAATTTTACTTTTAGCAGTAACTAAACCTTTTTTAATTTGATAAGATGTTGGATTATCAATGTAATCTGCATCTTTACCATCTGCATAAAGAGTGGCTACATAAGTTACACCATGATCTAAGAAATCAAAATCCACGGTTGCCGTACGCTTCTCTTCATCGGATATTCCTCCCACAAACCAATTGTCTTTGTTTTTCTCTTTTCTGGCAATGGTTAAATAATCACCGGGTTCTGCTTCTAAATAGTTTGTTTTCTCCCAATCAATAGCAACATCTTTAATGAACTGGAAGGCATCTAAATAGCGTTCATAACTTTCTGGTAGATCTGCAGCCATTTGAAGAGGACTATACATCGTTACGTATAATGCCAATTGCTTAGCCAAAGTAGTATGAATAAAACTATGATCTCCGGTTAAAAAAGACAACTGTGTATCAAATATTCCTGGAGTATAATCCATAGGACCTCCTAATTGACGAGTAAAAGGTAATACAGTGGTATGGAAAGGTTTATTTCCACCAAATGCTTCATATTCAGTTCCCCTAGCCGATTCATTTCCAATTAAGTTGGGGTAAGTTCTGCATAATCCGGTGGGGCGTACTGCCTCGTGTGCATTGATCATAATTTTATAATCAGCCGCTTTTTGTAAAGCAAAAAGATAATGATTATTAGCCCACTGTCCGTAGTGATGTTCTCCACGTGGAATGATATTGCCCACATAACCACTCTTCACTGAATTGTAGCCATGATCCACCATAAATTGATAAGCTTTATCCATATGGCGTTCATAGTTACGCAATGATGCAGAAGTTTCGTGATGCATCATTAAACGTACACCCTTAGATTGAGCATAGTCATTTAACATTTTCACATCAAAATCAGGATAAGGAGTAACAAAATCGAAAACATAATCTTTGGAATTTCCAAACCAGTCTTCCCAACCTTCATTCCATCCTTCAACCAACACCTGATCGAATCCATGTTCTGCAGCAAAATCGATGTGCTTTTTTACATTCTCATTATTTGCTCCGTGCTTTCCGTTAGGTGTTGTTTTAGAGTAATCAATTTCTCCTAATTTAATGGAAGGCAAATCATCGGTATAAGCCCAACTGCTTTTTCCTGTAATCATTTCCCACCAAACACCTACATATTTCACCGGAGTAATCCAAGATGTATCTTCTATTTTACAAGGCTCATTTAAGTTTAATGTCATTCTTGAAGCCAATACTTCACGGGCATCATCACTGGCAATTATTGTACGCCAAGGAGACACACAAGGTGCTTGTAAATAGCCTTTATCTCCAACTGCATCGGGAGTTAACCAAGATTGAAAAACAAAATTCTTGTCGTCTAAATTTAGGTGCATACAAGAATAATCAACCAAAGCAGCTTCGTGTAAATTAATGTATAATCCTTCATCGGTTTTCATTTGCAACGAGGTTTGTACCCCTGTTTCAGAAAAAGAAAACTGAGAGGTATTATCTGTAATGGCCTGACTCATCAATCCTCTAATTTCAGATAATTTAGACTCCATATAATCGTATTCCTGTGTATCATAATCACCGGGAATCCAAAAAGCAGTATGATCTCCTGTCATAGCAAACTCACTACGTTCTTCCGAAACAACAAAATAATTCAAATTTTTACTCAACGGAAATTCATAGCGAAAACCCAAACCATCATCAAATAATCTAAAACGTATAATTAAAGAACGTTCCTGAGCTGGTTGGTTTAATTCAACCACCAATTCATTGTAGTGGTTTCGTATGGAGCTTTCTTCTCCCCATACAGGAGCCCATAGTTCATCAAAAGTAGATGTTTTAGCATCTGCTAATGTAAAACCATTCACTAAACCGGGATCATTTTTAAGAAATAAACCTAGTTTTGAAGGTTTTATTACTGGTTTACCTTTATATGTAAGTTCATATAGGGGTTCTCCTTCTCCATTTAAGTCAAAGTTCATTTCAAAAACACCATTTGGTGACTGTATCTTTTTTGCCATCATACACGTAGGAATTAGAAACAACAAGAGAAAGAAAAACGTTTGCAATAGTAGACAATTAAGTTTTTTCATAGTCATAAAGCTTAAGTTAATAACCTATTATATATAGCAAATATAGATAATTCATCTATTTATAGACACAGAGCATAAAACTATTGTATCAGGAAACAACTCAAACGTTTGCAATAAAATAAAATCCAATTATTTAGAATGATTATAGATAAAGATAAAAAGAAAGGCTATCTTAGAAACAAAAAAGAAAGCAGTTTTGTTATATTAAAGATAGATATATAATAAGTTTTTTAACTAGTTAATTAAATAAGAGAAATGAGAATAGAAAAAATTAAAGGAAGAGAGATTCTTGATTCAAGAGGTAATCCAACCATTGAAGTAGATGTAATTTTAGAGTGTGGATTTATGGGTAGAGCTGCTGTTCCATCGGGAGCATCGACCGGACAAAATGAAGCACTTGAACTTAGAGATAATGACAAGAAAAGATACGGTGGGAAAGGTGTTCTTAAAGCCATCGATAATATCAACAATGTTATTGCTCCTCATTTAATAGGTATGCCGGTTCTAAATCAGATGGAGATTGACCGCACAATGATTGAGTTAGATGGAACAGAGAATAAATCCAAATTAGGAGCTAATGCTATGTTAGGTGTTTCTCTAGCTGCTGCAAAAGCCGCGGCAGAATATTTGGACTTACCTCTTTACAGATACATTGGTGGAACAAACACATACGTAATGCCTGTTCCAATGATGAATATTATTAACGGAGGATCGCACAGTGATGCACCAATTGCTTTTCAGGAATTTATGATTCGTCCCATTGGAGCTAAATCATTCAAAGAAGGGCTACGAATGGGTACTGAAGTTTTCCACGCACTGAAAAAAGTTCTTCACGACAGAGGTTTAAGTACTGCTGTAGGTGATGAGGGTGGATTTGCTCCTGCACTAAATAACACAGAAGATGCCTTGGATGCTATTCTTGCTGCAATAAAATCAGCAGGATATGAACCAGCTAAAGATGTAACTATTGCTTTAGACTGTGCTTCATCTGAATTTTATAAAGAAGGTGTATACGATTATTCTCTGTTTGAAGGTCCTGAAGGGAAAAAGAGAACAGCCGATGAACAAATTGATTACCTGGAAGAATTAATCACTAAATATCCTATTGATTCCATTGAAGACGGTATGGATGAAGGTGACTGGGCAGGTTGGAAGAAATTAACCGACCGCATTGGTGATCGTTGTCAACTAGTGGGTGATGATTTATTTGTAACTAATGTTGATTTCTTATCTAAAGGAATTGCTGAAGGATCGGCAAACTCTATTTTGATTAAAGTAAATCAAATTGGTACATTAAGTGAAACATTGGATGCCATTGAAATGGCTCATCGTCACGGCTATACCTCAGTTACTTCGCATCGTTCAGGAGAGACTGAAGATGCAACAATTGCCGATATTGCTGTGGCAACCAATAGTGGACAGATTAAAACCGGCTCATTAAGCAGATCAGATCGTATGGCTAAATACAATCAACTACTTCGCATTGAAGAGCAATTAGGTGTTAATGCTGTTTATGGTTATAAAAAAATAAAGAAAGCATAACCTAATTTTAATTCATTAAATAATTAAGGGGTTAAATTTCTTCTATGCTTAACAAATTAAGAATGGAATGTAAATTTAACTCCTTTACTTTTTAAACTATAATAAATGGAACTACAAAATAAAATGAAAATAGAGATATGGAGCGATATTGCTTGCCCCTTCTGCTACATAGGTAAACATCAATTGGAAAAAGTGCTGAAAGAGTTTCCTCATTCCGATGAAATAGAAGTTATTTGGAAAACATTTCTACTCAATCCGGATATTCCTTCAGATTCTAATATGCTATTGAGAGACTTTTTTTCTGAAGTAAAAGGGATGGAACCTGATCGCATTGAAAAAATACTGAACTATTCTCAATATCAAGCACAAAAAGCGGGTTTAACATTTAACTACGATAAAGTAATTGCAGCCAACACAAGTAATGCACATCGAATAAGTCATTTGGCCAAAACCAAAAGTGCAGCATTACAAAGTCAGGCAGAAGAACTTCTGTTTAGTGCTTATTTTACAGAAGGAAAAGACATTAATAGTGCAAAAGTATTGATAGAAATAGGTGAAAAACTTGGATTTGAACCAGATATAGTTAAACAAGTTTTGGCAAAAAAACAGTTTAACGATGGCATTGCACAAGACATACAAGAAGCCATTGTACTAGATATTCAGGTGGTTCCATACTTTATATTTAATAAGCGCACCATTATTTCAGGCGTACAAGAAGAAACCAAAATACTTCAAACACTAGAGACAGCTTACCAACAATGGAAAAACAACAATACGCCAACCGATTCCACCTTTATGGAAGGTAAGAGCTGTTCCATTGATGGGCACTGCGAATAAATTCATAAAAACACCTTTTTTAGGATTGATTAAAAAAGGGTCTAGGACCTAAGCCTCATCGGTCTAGGACTGAAGGCCCCTCGGTCCTAGACCGAAGGGGTGTCGGTCTAGGACCGACTTTACCCCCATCTCTAAGCCGTAGAACAACGATTAATTAAAGAACATAAAAATTGTCTTTTTTTGACCTTTTCATCCCCAAAAATCAACTTATAATTCTTCAGAATAATAGGCATAGAGTAAGGCTTATTATGTATTTTTACATCCTAATGATTATACAGAAACAAGGATGTTAAAACAAGTATTATTAGTAGGCTTAGGAGGAGCTGCAGGAAGTATGCTTCGCTTTATCTTCTCAGAAATCACGAGTAGATTCTACACAAGTGCATTTCCATTACCAACCTTCATCATCAACATATTGGGCTGTTTCCTTATAGGAATTCTTATCAATAGTTCTTCACTCAGCCTTACTTACAAACTAATTTTAATTGCCGGGTTCTGTGGAGGATTCACCACATTCTCTGCTTTTGCCAAAGAAAACTTAGTACTCATTTCAAACGGACAACTCTTACTGGCACTTACTTACACCACAATGAGCTGTGTACTTGGTGTAGGTGCTGTTTGGCTTGGAACATTGATTACGAAATAAAAACGATTTTATCATAGAACGACACCACTTCATTCCCTATTCCCTAAATAACTTAAACCTCAACACAACCACAATACACCCTTTGGGGTATAAATTCAAAGAAAACAACTAGCACTACACCCGTTCAGGTATAATTCAAACTTTTTTCATTATATCTACAGATTACCAGACATTATAAAGATAAAAAAGACATTACTCTATATAAATAGCAACCACACTTAAAAGAAGCAACAGTATAAATATCCAAGGAAAGAACAGAATACTAGTAAGAACAACACTTCCTTATTAGTAGTACATAAATGATTGACAAAAAGGAGACTATAACTCTCTCTTATATGATGTTTTTTTAATTATTTTTCTCTCCTTACTACAAATTGTACTATCTTTGTGCTGAAATATTTTTCACCCTATTTTTGTATTGTTTTTTATAAAACTTATCATTAAAAAGGACTCTTTTTTATTGACCATACATAAATCAAACGCATGATTATTTTTTTTAGGACCACTAACCAAAATGTAATTGCTGTACAAAGCAATCACAAGTTCTCCACAGAAGAAATAGAACGCCTAAATTGGCTTTTTGACGGAGCAACATTAGAAATAGAAGACAACTTAGCAGGTTATTTCGTTGGACCACGTAGTGAAATGATTTCACCTTGGAGTACCAATGCAGTAGAAATTACTCAAAACATGGGATTGGTTGGCATTGAGCGAATGGAAGAATACATTCCTGTAGATAATGCAGATGCAGAATATGACCCTATGTTGCAAGAGTTATATAAAGGATTAAATCAATCCATCTTCACTATAAACAGAGAACCTGAAGCTATTTTCTTTGTAGAAGATTTAGAACAATACAATCACGATGAAGGACTAGCTCTTTCTGAAGAGGAAATTGATTACCTAAGAAATCTGGAAAAAGAATTAGGCAGAAAACTAACAGACTCTGAAGTTTTTGGTTTTGCTCAAATAAATTCAGAACACTGTCGTCACAAAATATTTGGTGGTACATTTATTGTAGATGGAGAAGAGAAAAAATCATCTCTTTTCGAAATGATTAAAAAAACGACACGCACCAACCCCAACAAAGTAATTTCTGCATATAAAGACAACGTATCTTTCTCACAAGGACCAACAGTTGAAATGTTTGCTCCTGCTGATCACGCTAAAGCAGATTACTTTAAAACACAAGACATTGAAAGTGTAATTTCTGTAAAAGCAGAAACACACAACTTCCCTACTACTGTTGAACCATTCAACGGGGCCTCAACAGGTACAGGAGGAGAAATTCGCGATCGTATGGCCGGAGGAAAAGGTGCTTGGCCTCTAGTGGGTACAGCAGTATATATGACTTCTTATCCTCGCATGGATGAAGGACGCGATTGGGAAGATAATATTGCTCCTCGCAAGTGGTTATACCAAACACCTGAAGAAATTTTACTAAAAGCATCGAATGGTGCTTCTGATTTTGGCAACAAGTTTGGGCAACCTCTTATTTGCGGCTCTGTTCTTACTTTTGAACATCAGGAAAATGAAGTTACTTATGGTTATGACAAAGTAATTATGTTGGCCGGTGGTGTAGGTTATGGAAGAAAAAGAGATAGCTTAAAAGGAACACCTGAAAAAGGAAACAAAATTGTTGTACTTGGAGGTGATAATTACCGTATTGGTCTAGGTGGTGGTTCAGTATCATCAGTTGATACAGGAAAATACAGCACAGGCATTGAGTTGAATGCGGTTCAACGAGCTAATGCTGAAATGCAAAAAGGAGCAAACAATGTAATTCGTGCACTTTGCGAAGAAGACAATAACCCTATTATATCTATTCACGACCACGGTTCTGCAGGACACGTAAACTGTTTATCCGAATTGGTTGAAGAATCCGGTGGTTTAATAGATATGTCTAAACTGCCCATTGGTGACAAAACATTATCGGCTAAAGAAATTATAGCTAATGAGTCACAAGAGCGTATGGGATTACTTTTACCTGTTGAAGCTATTCCACACGTGCAAAAAATTGCCGATCGTGAGCGTGCTCCTATGTATGTGGTAGGAGAAACTACAGGAGATGGTCGTTTTGCTTTTGAACAAAAAGATGGTGTACGTCCTTTCGATTTAGCTGTAGATCAAATGTTTGGTTCTTCACCTAAGACGTATATGAAAGACATTACTGTTGAACATAAGTATGAAATGCCTTCCTATACTGTTTCTGAAGTTCACAACTATGTAGCAGATGTTCTTTCCTTAGAAGCTGTAGCTTGTAAGGACTGGTTAACAAATAAAGTAGATCGTTCCGTAACAGGAAAAATTGCACGTCAACAAACGCAAGGAGAAATACAGCTTCCACTAAGTGATTGTGGGGTTGTAGCTTTAGATTATAGAGGAAAATCGGGTATTGCAACAGCAATAGGACACGCTCCTCAAGTGGCATTAGCCGATGCTAAAGCAGGCTCCGTTTTAGCCGTTAGCGAATCTTTAACCAACATTGTTTGGGCTTCATTGGCTGATGGACTTCAAAGTGTATCTCTTTCAGCTAACTGGATGTGGCCCTGTCGTTCACAAGATGGAGAAGATGCACGTTTATACGAAGCTGTAAAAGCACTAAGCGACTTCTGCATAGAGTTAGGCATTAATGTTCCTACAGGAAAAGACTCGCTCTCTATGACTCAAAAATATGGAGATGGTAGTCGTGTTATAGCTCCCGGAACGGTTATAGTATCTGCTGCCGGTGAAGTGGGCGATGTAAAGAAAACGGTTTCTCCGGTTATTGTAAACAGAGAAGACACCACTTTACTTCACATTGACTTCAGCTTTGACACCTTTAAATTAGGTGGATCGGCTTTTGCACAAACCTTAAGCAAAGTAGGTAGCGAAGTTCCGTCTGTAAAAGATGCGGAATACTTTAAAGCTGCATTCTCTGCCATTCAACAACTAATTAATAAAGGACTAATCTTAGCCGGACACGATATTTCTGCAGGAGGATTGATTACAACATTACTTGAAATGTGTTTTGCTAATACAGAAGGTGGACTGAAGATTAATCTGGAATCATTAAATGAAAAAGATTTAATTAAAGTTCTATTTGCAGAGAATCCGGGTGTAGTGATTCAGATAGACAATAAGAACAAAACTCAAGTTGTTAACTTGCTAGATGAATTGGATATCCAGTTTGCTGAACTAGGAACACCTACAACTGAAAGACATTTGTTAGTAGATCATAATGGCTCAACCTACCATTTCGGTATTGATCATTTAAGAGATGTTTGGTACTCTACTTCTTACCTTATGGACAGCAAACAATCGGCAAATGATTGTGCAAAAGAACGTTTTGAAAACTATAAAAAACAACCTGTTGAGTTCAAGTTCACAGAAGATTTCAAAGGAACATTTGAACATTACAACATTACTCCTGACCGAAAAGGTACTTCGGGTCTAAAAGCAGCTATCATTCGTGAAAAAGGAACGAATGGAGAAAGAGAGATGGCTTATGCACTATATCTAGCCGGATTTGATGTAAAAGATGTAACTATGACAGATCTCATCAACGGAGAAGAAACTTTGGAAGACATCAATTTCATTGTGTTCTGTGGCGGTTTCTCTAACTCAGATGTATTAGGTTCAGCCAAAGGATGGGCAGGAGGTTTCTTATATAATGAAAAAGCTCATAACGCTCTTACCAACTTCTACAAACGTGAAGATACATTATCTTTAGGTATATGTAATGGTTGTCAGCTAATGATGGAGTTAAACTTAATCAATCCTGAACACGAAGAGAGAGGAAGAATGTTACACAACCAATCGCATAAATTTGAATCAGGCTATTTGGGAGTGAGTATTCCTCAAAATAACACAGTTTTACTAAACTCATTAGGAGGTAGTAATCTGGGAATATGGGTAGCTCATGGTGAAGGCAAGTTCTCTTTACCTTATGCTGAGAATCAATATAACATTGTAGCCAAATACAGTTATAGCAACTATCCTGCCAATCCAAACGGATCGGATTATGATGTGGCTGCACTAGCTAGTAAAGATGGTCGCCATCTGGCAATGATGCCTCACTTGGAAAGAGCCATTTTCCCTTGGCAGAATGCATATTATCCGGCAGATAAGCTAAATGATGAGGTTACTCCTTGGATTGAAGCATTTACTAATGCTAGAAAATGGGTAGAAGCAAATAAAAAGTAATCTGCTTTTACGTTAGGAACATAAAAAACACCCCTTTTATCAGTGAAGTAAAAGGGGTGTTTTTGTATATGAGAATTTTAATAAAGGCACTATATTTTTCTCTTGGTATCTGTTTATTTTATAGGACTTACCCCTTTAGATGTCATACGTATAGGCTGGATTGTTCCATCTTCATTATAATACAAATAATCTATGCATGAGGAACGTGTGGTACTGGAACCATCAGGTTGGTGACCTCCATTGTGATAGATAAAATACCACTGTCCTTTAAACTCAACAATTGAGTGATGATTGGTATCAGAATTTCCCGCTATTTCATTCAATACACCTTTATAAATATAAGGTCCTTCTATATTATCGGCCATAGCATAAGCAATTCTTTCCGGAAATCCCTCTGCATATGATAAATAGTATTTGCCATTATACTTATGAATCCAGGGTGCTTCAGTAAAATTAAGACCTTCAAAATCTATTTTCTTAACCTCTCCATCCAGTTCAATCATATTCTCTTTCAATGGTACATAATAACACACCCCATTACCCCAAAACAACCAGGCTTGCCCTCCATCATCAATCATCACGGTGGGGTCTATACAAGTCCAATTATGCGATGAAGCAAAACAGTCATCATTAGTAAGCAGAGGCTTACCTATGGCATCCACATAAGGGCCTTGTGGATTATCGGATACAGCTACACCTATACCGGAGCCATCCGTACTGATATACCAATAGAATTTTCCATTTCTATTTATTGCCTGAGCAGCATAAGCTCTACCGGTTTTATCCCACGTAAAATCGGATACTTTCAAAGGAGTTGGATATTCTGTCCAGTTTTTCAAATCAGTAGTAGAAAACACACTCCAATCTTTTAATACCATTCCATGATTTCTTTTTCCCTCATCATGCCCTGTAAACAACCATAAAGTATCTCCCATTACTAAAGCGGCCGGATCGGGAGTAAATTTATGAGTGATAATTGGATTACCATCCGATTGAAAATCAAACAGTTTACCCTCAATTTGACCATAAAGGGATACACCAATAAAAACAAAAAAGGAAAAAAGGAAAAAGATTCTAAACTTAAACATAAGACTTCTTTTTTATGAATTTATTCTGTTGTTATTAACTCATTAGGTACACCACCCCATTTAGCATTCAATCGAATAGCTTCTTCTTTTGTAATACTTATAATAGAACCATGTCGAGGGTGAAAGTTTTTAGTGAAAGATTCAGGCTTCAATGTGAAATTATATAAATCCTGACTTCTCTGATATTCGTATCTTCCACTAGAGTACAAATCATACATTAATATATAAGTTTCAGAATTGTTTAATTTAAAAACACTTGAGCCTTCTACATTTGTACGTGTGTCCCAATAGACATCCAAATAATAAAAATGCTCCACCCATGGACCTTGTAAACTGGCTGAAACAGCTTGTTTTATTCCATTTACAAACTCAACACCTTCAGAGTTCTTTGTATTTCCTTTAAAGAAAAGATGATATAGTCCATCTTTGTATATAATATCTCCATCAATGGCACCGTGTTTTGCACTAAACATTAATGTGGGTTCACTTTCAAAAGCGTTAAAATCATCATTTGCATAAGCAGAATAAAAATCTAACTTATCATTACTCTTTAGTTTAACCGTAAAGTAAACCATATATTTACCTGCAACAGGATCGTAAATACTTTGAGGTGCCCACATCCACTGTAAATCGCCAAACTTATCGGGGTAATCCTTGGCTAAATCAATTATACCATGTTTCCATTCTATCAAATCTTCCGATTTCATTAAAATGATACCCGGGTTATGTCCCCAACCATCTTTATGAGTAAACATATCAGTAGCAACCATATAGAATGTTTTATTATCTTCTCCACGCAGAATATGAGGGTCACGAATACCACCTGTTTGAGAAATATTCTCCGATGGAATGATTGGTTCATTATTATTTAAAGCATTCCAATCTACAGCATTCGAACTCACTGCGAAACGTAACTGTTCTTGTTTCTTCGTATCTCCCGAACCTTCAAAATAAGCAAATAAATAACCATCATAAGAAGGCTCCTCGTAAGCAATATGAACATCGAATATTTTTTCTGTTATAACATCTCCTGAAGTAATTTGAGCTTTTAGTTTAACACTTTTCTTATCACCATCTAAAGAAGACAGCTGTAACAACTCCCCTGCATTAGATATATATTTAGTATTTTCAGAAGTCCACTGAATAATAGAACCATTCTCTCCAATAGTGGGCAAAGGCAAGTTCCATCGTAGGTTATTTAGATAACCATCCGGTATTTGTAATTCTTTAGTATCTAGTTCCACTTTCTTATTATCCGAAAGATTTTGAGGAAAAGAACAACTCATCAGAATAAGCTGAATAAACGCAGAAAGAAACATTAGTCGTGCCATATTACAGGTATTAGTTAATACAAAGATTATTTTATTACACTTTAAACAGTCATAGACGCAAAGTCCTATTTTCAAAAATAGGACTTTAATTCATTACCACGACTACTATTCTAATCAATTTATTTAGTACAATTAAATGAATGATAGTGTTATACATCAGAGGGTTTTGGAATAGCACTCCAGGAAGCTTCTCTAAAAGCAAGAAAGTAAAATCCGGAGACAAAAAATACAACTGAGTACCAGGATTATAGCAAACTTATTTTAGTTGAACTGTATAAACTTATTATTATACTTTCAAGGATTTAGGGCTACCTCTTCTACCATAAAAAGGAGGTTGGTGAGAACAAACATCAACATATTTCTGTTATATTTGCATACTCTCTAAAGAAGAGAATTAATTAAAAAACAAAATACAATTAAAAAACAAAGATTATGAAAGGAATGAAATTTACGGCTTTACTACTATGTATTACCTTAGTATTTGGCAGTTGTTCTGTTATGGAAACTAACAAAGGAAAAGGAGGAGCTATTGGTGGTGGATCGGGTGCAGCCCTAGGTGCCATCATTGGTGGTATAGCCGGTAAAGGTAAAGGGGCAGCTATCGGTGCAGCAGTTGGTGCAGCAGTTGGTACAGGAGCTGGAGTTATCATAGGGAATAAAATGGATAAGAAAGCAGCTAAAGCCGCTCAAATTGAGGGTGCTCAAGTGGAGCAAATCGAAGACAATAACGGACTTGCCGCTGTTAAGGTTACTTTTGATTCAGGTATCTTATTCGAATTTAACTCTTCTACATTAAGTGCTTCTTCTCAAAATTCATTGAAAGAATTTGCTATGTTATTAAAAGAAGACCCAACCATTGACATTGCAGTAGTAGGGCATACTGACAAAGTAGGAACATATGAAGCTAACCAAACCGTTTCTAATCGTAGAGCGCAAGCGGTTAAAAGTTTCCTACAAAGAAATGGTGTACTACCTGCACAATTTCAATTCGTTGAAGGTGTTGGATATGCTGAGTATGATGAATCACTAACTGCTTCTCAAAACAGAAGAGTAGAAGTATTTATGTATGCTAGCAAGCAAATGATTGAAAATGCTGAAAGAGGTTACTAAACCTCATCGCCTAAGATAATAAAAAAAGGAAACCATTTATTTGGCTTCCTTTTTTATTATCATAACAATTAATACGTCAAACAAAAGATTAAATAAAATCTTTCAACTCTTCTTTTAGTTTCTGACGTGTGAAAAATATTCTGCTCTTAACAGTACCTAATGGTAAATCTAATTTTTCAGCAATCTCACGGTATTTAAATCCTGACACATGCATTGTAAATGGATCTCTATATTCTTCGGGTAAGCCGTTAACGATGCGATACATTTCTTTCAAGTCGTGAGCCCCGCCCGCACTTCTTAACCCTGAATTCTGAGGTAGATTTAAATGATATAGATTTTCTGTTCTATCAACAAAAGTTTGTTCACGAACTAATTTTCTATAGTTATTTATAAATATATTCCTCATTATGGTATACATCCATCCCCTAAAATTTGTATTAGGTGTATATTTATCTTCATTATCTAAAGCTTTTAATGAGGTTTCTTGTAACAAATCGTTTGCCTCCTCTCTGTCAGAGGTTAATCTGTAGGCAAAGCGAAGTAATTCATCTTGAACATCGATCAATTCTTTCTTGAAACTTATACCTTTCATGTTGTGTTTTATTTTATTTTGTTATTTCTACTTTATCTTCTCTAGCTAACGAATATAGTAAATTATCCTTATTATCAAAAAGATACACCAACTATTTTTGGGTCTAAATTTGTTAATTAACAGATTTCGGTCTATCAAAAATAGATATTGGGTGGGCAAAAACAGATAATACACCTATAAAAAAGGTCGAAAAGATAGAAATCAGGAATAAACCAAAATAGAAAAAACTCAACAAAACAAAATAAAAAAACCTCTCAAAGTCAATACTTTTTCAAATTCATCAACCATGGACATCAATAAACAAAGGAGTTTCAGGCAAAACTAAAAAACAGAAACGAGAGAATACATACTTTAATATATATTCTTCTTTTATGTATTCTTCTTTACTTTAAAAGAGAAATAGAACAAAAAATGAAAGGATTGAAATAAAAAAAATGTAAAATAAATTTTCAAAGAAAAAGAAAACCCTCTAGAAGTACAAAATTGGAAAGAAAAAGAAATTCAGGGATGTTTATTCTATAATTCAACTTGCCAAGAAGCAACTAATAAAAAAGAATATTGCACTTTAGAAAAGAAACTTTATTTGAGAAGCAACGTTTCCTTGAATAAAAATCAGATATAAAAAAGGTGCTAATTGTACAACTTCATATTGAGCAATTAGCACCTCCTATTTTATTATTATTGTAAATTGAAACAAAATACAATTTTATAAGTAGCTGATTTATTCTTTATCTTCTTTCAAAGAAATTAAACGACTAACATATTTACCAATAATATCGAACTCCAAGTTTACTACAGAACCTGGTTCAATGGCATGAAAATTGGTATATTCATAAGTATAGGGTATAATAGCGACTTGAAAAGTATCTTTTGTTGGCTTGATAACTGTTAGACTCACTCCATTAATAGTAATAGATCCTTTATCAACTGCAAAATACCCCTTCTTAGCCATCTCTTCATCGTAATGATATTTAAAGGTGAAATACCAACTTCCTTCTGCATCTTGAATATCTGTACACACTGCTGTATGATCTACGTGACCTTGAACAATATGTCCATCTAATCGGGCATCCATCTTCATACTACGTTCTACATTTACTTTATCGCCAACCTTTAATAATCCCAAGTTTGAACAATCCAAAGTTTCTCTCATCGCTGTAACTGTATAGGTGTCATCTGTTAGATTAACCACAGTTAAGCACACTCCATTATGAGAAATACTTTGATCAATCTTCAGCTCATCTACAAAAGTACAAGTGAAAGTAAAATGAACATTGTCTCTATCTTTTTCTAAAGAAACTAATTTAGCTGTTTCTTCAACGATTCCTGAAAACATAATTATTATATATTATAAATTAGTATTAAGATTTTCTGTTTATACATAAACCCTTCCACAAACATTATACTGCCTTGTGGTTTCAATTCCAAAACAAAGATAAATAAATTAAAGGAGGTGAAACAGAAAAGTGCCTTATTAAAAACAGGACTATCAATGAAGACAGTCCTGTTTTTAGTTTCCAATAGGTATTAGTTTCTTTAAGGTAAAAAGATTGTTTTAGGATAACGGTACAAAGATATTAGTTTATTGAGGATTCTTCCAAATAAAAAAACATGTCCTATAACATATTTTTAAGATTGTTTAATTATTCTTAGTATTCCTCATGACATATAACACTAACTAAAACTTGTCCAACACAAATATAAAACATTTTATTACTAAATCACTCATTTTTCATTATTTTATATACTCCCACCCTACTATAGCGTGAAATAAAAAAACAAAAGTAGAAAAATGTCATTTTTATATTTTAACAACACATCTACAATAAGAATAAAATTAGACCACCAATAACAGAACTATAAAAAAAACAGCTGATTTTTACCGAACTAATAGGTACAAGGAATTCACGTTTATATAAAGTTTCGAATGAGTTTTTCACCTTGAATATTCAACAATAAAAGTTAATCAATTACGTTAAATCTATAATAAATGCTTATAATCAGCTAGAATAAGCTACATATGAATTATATGTATGAAGTAATCAAAGTATTACAAAAAAAAAGCCTAAATTTGCAAACATTCTTAAGATATAATGAATACAGAATCATGACGGAAAAGACTAAATCGACAAACGAGATGAAAAAAAGCTTGAATTTTATTGAGCAAATAGTAGTAAATGATTTAGAAAACAACAAAAACCAGAAAAGGGTACAAACGCGCTTCCCACCTGAGCCCAACGGGTATTTACATATTGGCCACGCCAAAGCCTTCTGTATAGATTTTGAACTGGCAGAAAAACATGGTGGAATTTGTAATCTACGTTTTGACGATACAAATCCTGTAAAGGAAGAAGTAGAATACATTGAGTCTATTAAAGAAGATATCCAATGGCTAGGCTACCAATGGAAAGATATATATTATGCTTCGGACTACTTTCAACAATTATGGGACTTTGCTATTTCTTTAATTAAAGAAAACAAAGCTTATGTTGACGAACAATCTTCTGAAGAAATTGCTCAGCAAAAAGGAACTCCTACCCAACCCGGAACAGAAAGTCCTTATCGCAATCGTCCAATGGAAGAGAGTTTAGAGTTATTCAATAAAATGAATTCAGGTGAGGTAGAAGAGGGTGCAATGGTTCTTCGTGCTAAAATTGATATGGCACACCCCAATATGCACTTTCGTGATCCGGTGATTTATCGTATCATTAAGTTCCCTCATCACCGCACGGGTACTCAATGGAAAGCTTATCCGATGTATGACTTTGCTCACGGTCAATGCGATTACTTTGAGAATGTTACTCATTCATTGTGTACTCTAGAGTTTGAGGTTCATCGCCCACTCTATGATTACTTTATTGATGAGTTAATTGATAGTCCATTAGCTAATGAAGATAAAGAATACAGACCTCAACAAATTGAATTCAATCGTTTGAATTTAACTTACACGGTTATGAGTAAAAGAAAACTCAGAGCCTTAGTTCAAGAAGGATTGGTTCAGGGATGGGATGACCCCCGTATGCCAACATTATCAGGATATAGAAGAAGAGGTTATTCTCCTGAATCAATAAAAAGCTTCATTAATAAAATTGGGTACACCAAATACGAAGCACTGAATGACATCTCATTATTAGAGTCTGCAGTTCGTGATGATTTAAATAAAAGAGCAACTCGTGTATCTGCAGTTTTAGATCCAGTAAAATTAATCATAACTAATTACCCTGAAGACAAAGTAGAGGTTATGAATACTATAAATAATCCTGAAAATCCAGAGGAAGGAACTCACGAAATAGAGTTCAGCAGAGAACTATGGATTGAAAGAGATGACTTTATGGAGGATGCACCTAGCAAATACTTCCGTATGACTCCAGGTAAAGAGGTTAGACTGAGAAATGCTTACATCGTAAAATGTACAGGGTTTAAGAAAGATGAGAATGGACAGGTTACAGAGGTTTACTGTGAATACGACCCTGAAACTCGTAGCGGCATGCCTCAATCTTCCAGAAAAGTAAAAGGAACAATTCATTGGGTAAGTTGTGCTCACGCTCTTCCTGCTGAAGTAAGAGTTTACGATCGATTATTTAATGTTGAAAATCCAAATACTGAAGCTGATTTTCATACTTTATTGAATCCAGACTCACTGAAAGTGCTTACCAACTGTTATGTTGAAAAATTTGCCGGTGAAAAGAAACCTATGGATTATTTACAGTTTCAACGTATTGGGTATTTTACACCAGACAAAGATAGCACTCCAAACCATTTAGTATTCAATAAAACACTTGGACTAAAAGATGATTGGTCCAAAATGCAGAAAAAAAATAAATAAAAAATTAGTTCACTGAATGAATCATTTTAATTCTTCTTCTAAAGGCTACGAGTATAACCCACTAGTAGCTAAATATGAAGAATTGAGGCAACAACATAAAAGTTTCTACCTCGATCCTTATGAGTTTATAGAAATTGCGAACTTCTACTTAAATCAAATGAGTTATGATGAAGCAAAAGAAGCGCTTATAAATGGGCTCAAAATACATCGTTCAAATACCAATTTACTAATTGAATTAGCTCATTTTTATTTAGAACAGGAAAACCCGGATAAGGTTAAAGAAGTGCTGCAATTTCTCGAGTCGGTTTACACTTTTGAAGTAAACATTATTCGTGCAGAGATTGCTTTAGTTGATGAGGAAAATGAAAACAAAGCAAATCAAATTCTTTCTTCTTCAATTGATCCTATTATAGATGTTGATCAAAAAATAAGTGCTGGTCAACTTTTTCTTATGTATCAATATCCAAGCAAAGCATTATCTTGGTTATTACCGGCCTATAAGATGCAGGAAAATAACATAGAGTTATTGGAATTACTTTCCCGAAGCTATTTAATGAAAATGGATTTTGTTAATGCCGCTAAGTTCTATGATAAATTACTCAATTTAGTGCCTTATCAAACCGAATATTGGAATAAGCTGGGACATTGTTATTTCCTAGAAGAAGATTATGAAGCCGCTGATGAAGCTTATTCATTTGCTATAACTTGCGATAAAAAAACAGAAGAAGCTTATATCTTTGGTTCCTTTTCTTTACTTTATCAGGAGAAAGAGAAAGAGGCAAATCAATTATTAGATAAAGCTGTTAAAGAAGAACTCATTTCATTGCCTTATAAGTTTTATTACTTAGCACTATTCTTTTACATACAGAAAGGGAATATAGTAAAAGCTTATACCGAACTACAGAAGGGTATTGATTTAATTCGAGAAAGAGGAGGTCAAGAAGCATTATCATACTACTTTTTATACATTCTTTGCTTAATTAATCTTGGAAAAGAAAAAGAGGCAAAAGAACTTAGTCAAAAAGCACTTGATTTTTATGACAGACTTTTTCCTTATGAAATGGACGAGTTATTACCAACTATGCCCAATAAACACCAATTTAAGGAATTAGCCTCCATCTGTGAAATGAAACTATTTCCAGAAACTAATCTATATCTAAGTTATATGAATCAGTTCCTAAAATCATTCAATCCATTATTTTGGAATAATGAGGAAGATTCTATTTTCACAGATAATAAAGAATCAGATTCAGATTTATACAATCCGATACAGTTTTCAGCTGTGATTAATAGAGATTCGGACATTCATCATCAGCTAGATCAAATCTATTTTGAGATTTTATTAGATAGCAAAAAAGATTTTCTGATTACTGCCAATAACAATGACTCACATATTAGCAAAACTTCTTTTATTAAAAGTATACTAGAAAACAATCCCACATTGGCCGAGGAACTAAAAGGGGATATAACAAATAGAATTCAAAACAACTAGGATATGGAATCAATTGCATTTATTGAATGGTGTTTAGAGCATCTAAATTATTGGACAATTACATTATTAATGGCAATAGAAAGCTCTTTCATTCCATTTCCATCTGAAATAGTAGTCCCTCCTGCGGCCTATAAAGCGGCAATAGGAGATGAGTTAAATGTGGTACTCGTGGTTATTTTCGCCACCATTGGTGCAAACATAGGAGCCATAATAAACTATTACTTAGCTAAATGGCTAGGACGCCCCATTATTTACAAATTCGCAAATAGTCGTTTGGGTCATATGTGCCTTTTAGATGCTGAAAAGGTTCAAAGAGCTGAAAAATACTTTGATGATAATGGTGCCATTTCCACATTCATTGGCCGATTGGTTCCGGGAATTAGACAACTGATATCTATCCCTGCCGGTTTAGCAAAAATGAAACTTACCACTTTCCTTTTTTACACCACTTTAGGAGCGGGAGTGTGGAATATAATTTTAGCTGCCATTGGCTATTATTTATCCAAAGTTCCGGGAATTCAAACAGAAGAACAACTGATAGAAAAAGTTACGGAGTATAGTAAAGAGATAGGTGTTGTATTTATTGTAATTGCAGTCTTTATTGTTCTTTTTCTTCTGTATAAAGGATTGAAAAAGAATCCTAATAAAACAGACTTATCAACAGAAGAATAAAAACGTAACAACATACACACTACAAACAAAGCCCTTAAATGTAATTTAAGGGCTTTGTTTTTGGCGATAAAGAAGATTGAACATATTCAATTTTACACCTAGTTTATTTCAACCAACAAACCCGGATTCTACAACCTGTAGCGGGGGTGTTTATCGGTCTAGGACTGAAGGCCCTTCGGTCTAGGACCTAAAGGTGCTCGGTCTAGGACCGAAGGAGGTGCGGTCTTAGACCGATAAAT
Organism: uncultured Bacteroides sp.; assembly: GCA_964583185.1. GTDB lineage: Bacteria > Bacteroidota > Bacteroidia > Bacteroidales > Bacteroidaceae > Bacteroides_E. The sequence goes on from CAZOVL010000018.1 coordinate 28,699, forward strand.
TTATAAAGTAGGTAATCTTTTTTTTAACACAGAAAAACTCAAGAATTTCAACGATCACAGAAAATACTTAAAATCTGATTATATATTGTGGTAAGCAAAAAAAGGGTGAGATTTTCAAATAATTCAACTTGAAAACCTCACCCTTTTTAGTTCTGTTTTGTATACTATTATAAAGCAGCTAAAGCTTTATCGTAATCTGGTTCTTGAGTTATTTCCGGAACTAATTCCACATAACTTACCACTCCATTTTCATCAATAACAACCACGGTACGTGCTAATAATCCTGCTAAAGGTCCATCTCCCATTAACACACCATAGTCTTTAGCAAACTCAGGTGAACGAAAATCAGATAGAGCAACTACGTTGTTGATCCCTTCAGTAGTACAGAAACGTTCGTGAGCAAAAGGCAAATCTTTAGATATAGCTAGAACTACTGTATTTTCCATTTTGGAAGCCAGTACATTAAACTGACGTACAGATGTGGCACATACACTAGTATCTAAACTTGGAAAAATATTAAGTATCACTTTTTTTCCTTTAAGTTCACTTAAGTTAAATGTAGACAAGTCTCTTTTTACCAAAGTAAACTCAGGAGCTTTATCTCCTACTTTAACTAAACTTCCAACTAAACTAACAGGATTTCCTTTGAATTTTGTATTCATAACATTAAGTTTTATAAATTTCGAATTATAGATAGAACAAAGAATATTCCTGAAATGTTTAAGCTATAATCTTTTTTCATCACTTTGATTCTTGAACTCGCAATTAAATTGGTATTAAATAATCCTTTTTATCCACTTTCAATACCTCTACTTAACCATAAAGCAAAAAATGGAATACCTCTATTTAGAACAATAAAGTGATATAAAAATCATTTTATTACTCTTAAAAAAACAAAAGGAAAAATAATTCAATCGTTTGCATTACTTAAAATAAGTAAACATTATATAGGTGTAAGGAATAATCAAATTTATCATTAATATTGTGAGTAAAATATATTAAAATACTATAATAAAACAAATATGACCTTAACATTTAATATTGAATATCGGACAAATTGGGGAGAAGAAGTTAAGGTTTGGGGATCAATACCCGAACTCGGTGATAACAACCCGGAGAAGGCACTATCTTTAAAAACCATTGATGGAATAAAATGGGCAATAGATATAGAGATAAACTCTTTACCCGTAAATAATCAAATAAATTATACCTATGGTATATTTTCCAAGGATAAACTTCTGCGGAAAGAATGGAGTGGAGTAAGTCGTTGTTTATACCTATCAACACGAAAAGATCAACACTATTATCTGTGGGATTCTTGGAAATTACTACCCGGAAATGCAAGCTTCTTTAGTTCAGCTTTTACCAACAGTTTTTTAGCACCTAAAACTATTGATAAAAAGCCAAGGGCATTTGCCAAAGGCTTAGTGATAAAAGCCTATGCTCCTGAATTAGAATCCAAATATGCTTTAGGTATTTCCGGTAACCAAGAGAGTCTGGGAAGCTGGAATCCTGAAAAGATAAAATTACTGAGTAATATCAACTCTCCTGAATGGCAAATTGAACTAAATGCTAATGTAATTCAATTTCCACTGGAGTATAAATTCGTGCTTTTTGATAAAAATGAAAATAAAATAGCACAATGGGAAAACATTCAAAATAGATATATCTCTGACCCTAAATTAAAAAGTGGAGAAACATCTATCATTGGAGACCAATTTACTTCATTTAATATTGCTCCCTGGAGAGGAACAGGGGTGGCCATACCTGTATTTTCTCTTAAATCGGAGAATAGTTTCGGTGTTGGAGACTTTGGCGATCTAAAACGTTTAGTAGATTGGGCAAAGATTACAAAGCAAAAGGTTATACAAATTCTACCTATAAATGACACCACAATAACACATACTTGGACGGATTCTTATCCATACAATAGTATATCTATTTATGCGTTCCATCCAATGTACATTGATATAAGTCAACTACCTGCATTAAAAAACAAAACACAACTCAACAAATTCAAGAAACTTCAGAAAGAGTTAAATGAGTTGAAAACGGTTGACTATGAAGCTGTAAACAATGCAAAGTGGAATTACTTAGAACTGTTATTTAAACAAGAAGGAACAAAAACACTTAAATCCAAATCATACCTAACCTTCTTTGAAAACAACAAAGAATGGTTACAAGCATACGCTGTATTCAGTCATTTAAGAGACATCTATAAAACAGCTAACTTCAGAGAATGGCCAAAACACAATAAATACAGTGATAAACTGATTAAAGAGTTTTGCGATTCAAAATCTGCATCTTATAATGAAATCTCATTATACTTTTTCATTCAATTCATTTTACACGAACAATTAGTTGAAACAAGAACCTATGCTCACAGCCAAGGAATAGTGTTAAAAGGAGATATACCTATTGGTATAAGCCGAGATAGTGTTGAAGCTTGGAAAGAAGATTATTATTTCCATATTAATGGGCAAGCAGGAGCTCCACCGGATGCTTTTTCCACTAATGGTCAAAATTGGGGATTCCCAACATACAACTGGGAAGCGATGGAAAAAGATGGTTATGCCTGGTGGGTTAAAAGGTTTCAAAAAATGGCAGAATATTTTGACGCCTATCGCATAGATCACATTTTAGGTTTCTTTAGAATTTGGGAAATTCCAATGAATGCTGTTCATGGTCTTCTTGGTCAGTTCTCCCCTGCTCTACCTATGAGTAGAGAAGAAATAGGTAACTATGGACTTCATTTTAGAGAAGATTTTTTTACAACTCCATACATTCACGAGTCTTTCTTGGAACAAATCTTTGGGCCCTATACCAATGAAGTAAAAGATACATTTATTGAAACCACCAACGTGTGGGAAAGATATAAAATGCGTAGTAATTTTGACACGCAAAAGAAAGTGGAGAAATATTTTGGAGACAAAGAAGAAAACGAAAAGAACACTAGAATAAGAGATGGTTTATATTCTTTAATAAGTAATGTTCTATTTGTAAGAGATCATAAAAATCCGGACTTATTTCATCCAAGAATTGCTGTTCAACACGATTTTATTTATCACACCTTGAACTATCAAGAAAAAGAAGCTTTTAATCGCTTATACAACCATTTCTATTACCACAGACATAACAATTTTTGGGCTGGTGAAGCAATGAAAAAGTTGCCTCTATTAACACAATCCACACAGATGTTAGTATGTGGAGAAGATTTAGGAATGATTCCTAGCTGTGTGGAATGGGTTATGAATCAGTTACAAATACTTAGTCTTGAAATTCAACGTATGCCTAAAGATGATAAGGTTGAGTTTGCTAATTTATATCACTATCCTTATCGTTCAGTCTGTACCATATCTACACACGATATGTCTACCCTAAGAGGCTATTGGACTGAAGACAGAGGAGTTACTCAACGCTATTTTAATCAAGCATTAGGTCACTGGGGAGAAGCTCCTGAAGTTGCCAGTGCAGATATATGTGAAGAGATAGTGAAAAATCATCTTTATACCCCTTCAATGTTATGCATCTTGTCATTTCAAGATTGGTTATCTATTGATGAACAGTGGCGAAACCCAGATATTGAAGGAGAACGCATTAACATTCCGGCAAACCCCAAGCATTATTGGAAATATCGTATGCATATGACCATTGAAGAACTGATAAATGCTGAAAGCTTAAATGAAAAAATTATAGAGTTGACTCAACTAACAGGTAGAGATCACAATTTATAAGCCTATTGCTTTGTTTAAACAATCCCCTAATCTATTATTTAGCTTAGGGGATTGTTCGTTTTCTATGGAATATCCTCTACCTTTAGCTTTAAAATAGAATACCCATAAGATATGAATATCATTCAAAGCTCCATCCAACTAAAAGACTTGCAGTTCTATGCTTATCACGGAGTTGCTCCACAGGAAACAAAAGTAGGGAACCTGTTTATTATAAACTTAACCCTATACACTCCTTTAGAAAAAGCAGCTAAAAGCGACTCAGTTGATGACACCATTAGCTACGCAGTTCTTTTTGACTTAATAAAAGAAGAGATGGATATTCCTTCTAAATTATTGGAGAACGTTGGATATAGAATTGCAAAACGAATTATTGAGGAGTTTCCACAAACAAACCAACTAATTATTTCTGTGGCTAAAAAGAACCCTCCCATGGGATCAGATATAGATACAGCATCCATAGAACTAATTGTGAACAATAAAAAAAGCTGAGATTAAAATTAATCTCAGCTTTCTATTTATTTATGGAAATAATCTTCCAAAGTCTCATCATCACTTACACCAACATCTGATATTTTCTTAATAATTCGTTCCCTTTCTTTTTCTATAGCCGCTTCAACTGCCGAATCTACCAAGTGTTGGTTATCAAATCTATTCGCATAGACATCGTAACTAGGAATAGTCCGTACGTAATTTGGATCAGAAAATAAAGGACTAGAAATAATATGATCAGCTGTAGAACGGTTACAACAGAAGATAATGTTTTCTACCCCAGCCAAACGAGTTAAGGCTTTTACGTCTGTGTCGTGAGGTTGCAGAGTCATTGGGTCGGTAAAGAAAAACAAATAATCAATATCGCCGGCTACAATGTGTGCTCCCATTTGCTGATCTCCTCCTAATGGACCAGACTTTAATAAAGTAATGTCCCATTCTTCCTCAGGGTGTCTGCGTGTTAATGCCTCTTGAATCATTTTCCCGGTAGTTCCGGTACAATAAAACTTATGTCCAATTAATTGCTTTGAATTCCATAATACCCATTCAATTAAATCTTTCTTTTGGGCATCGTGAGCAACCAACCCAATTCCACGTCGAACAAAATCTACCATATAATTTATTTTTTAGTGTGTGAACTCTCTGTTAATTCTGAAAACTTACGCTTACGCATTAAGTAATACTTAACTAAAATACTAAATTTTTTCCGTTCTATGATATTATAATGTGACGTTTTGGTTAAGTTTTCCATTCGGTCAAAATGAAACTGTGGTTTAATTTTCTGAAAGTCTTTTCTAGCTTTCCATACAGCTTTCATTTTAGAAAAACTCCCGGTTAATAAAAAGAAGAAACTAGCTAAATAATCTAGAAACCAACGAATACACATCAACTTTTTATACTCCTTATCTGCCATATTTTTGTAAAGCATCAAAAGGTTATTCCTGAAGTTTAAGTATACTTTGCGGGGATTTTCTTGGTCTAAAGTCGCTCCTCCATAATGGTAAACCTCACTAGCAGGAATACATTTAATCGACTTCCCTCGTGCCAATAATCGCCAGCATAAATCAATTTCCTCCATATGAGCAAAAAATCGGTTATCAAGTCCACCCACTGATAAGAAATCTTTTAATCGGATAAATAAGGCAGCACCTGTAGCCCAAAAAATGGATATGGGGGTATCATATTGACCTGTATCTTTTTCAAGAGTAGAGAAAATTCGTCCTCTACAAAAGGGATATCCGTATTGATCAATAAACCCCCCTGCTGCACCTGCATATTCAAAGTAGTCTTTCTCTTTCCAACTCTTTATTTTAGGTTGGCAAGCCACTACTTCAGAGTGTGCATCCATATAACTTATTAAAGGAGTAAGCCAATTTAAAGTAACCTCTACATCCGAATTCAGCAATACCACATATTCACAGCCTAACTGGGCTAGAGCTTCATTATATCCTCCGGCATAACCTTTATTATCAGAGAAAAGAATAAGTTCTACCTCAGAAGGATATGTGCTTTGAAGCCAAGAAACAGAATCATCGGTAGAACCGTTATCCACCACATATATAGTGACTCCTTCGTGCTTGGAGTTTAGAATTACAGATGGAAGAAACTGTTCCAACACCTTCTTTCCATTCCAATTCAAAATAACTACCCCTACTCTATTTTTCTGATTCATCTTCTTTTTTCAGTTTCCAACGTTTATGAGACCAAAACCAATAAGCAGGATCACGCTTAATTGTATTCTCTACTTTCTGAGCAAAAAGCTCTGTTATCTCTCCTTCTTGCATATTTTGAGGATAGTCAGTAATCAAATCAAAAGAAACCTCACAATAACCTCTTTTTAACCTTTTTAGTTCACAATAAAAAACAGGAAACTTAAGCATCTTAGCTATACGCTCAGCACCACTCATAAAGGCAGTTTCTTGATTTAAGAATGTAGTCCAATGTCTAGAATCTACAGCACTAGGTGATTGATCGGTTATCAAGCCTATAGCCATTTTTTTATTGTCACGTCTAAGTTTTAGCAGTTCACGACCGGTAGAGTGTTTAGCTACATTGTAACCTCCAAAACGTGATCTTAATTTTAAGAATAACCGATCAAGATATGGATTTCTTAAAGGCTTATACACCTGAACCGGAATGTGATCCGGATTCATTATCATTCCCATACCTGTAATCCATTCAAAGTTAGCATAATGAGGTATTAATAAAACAATTCCTCCATATTCTTCCACTTTCTGCAAGTACTCATCCTTATTAATATAAGTCATACGCTTTAGTAGCTCTTCAGGTGGCATTTTAAGCAACTTAACCTCTTCTAGAAAATAGTCGCAAATATAATGATAGAACTTTTTCTCAATGCAAACGATTTCAGAAATTTCTTTCTCCGGAAAGGATTTAGTTAAGTTCATACGAACCACTTTACGGCGATAACCTAGCAGATAATACAGTATATAATACAATCCATCAGAAAGAACATATAAGCAACTCAGTGGTAATGAAGCTAAAAGCCACATTCCGGAATATACTAGATAGTAGATTAGACGTGATTTCATATTTAATAAATTATTTCACCTCGAATAGCCGATTGATCGTCATTAAATTCAATGAGCTGAACCGGATAAATTTTATTATTCAAGTTAGAATCGTAGGGTACTTCTACACGTATATAATTTGGAGTAAAACCACCCATAATTTCTTGGGATTTAGAATGCTCAAAAAGGACAGGCATTGTTTGACCGATGAACTGTTGGTAGAATCCTTTCCTTTTTTCTTCAGAATACTCCAAGAGAAGATGACTGCGTTCTTTCTTTTTTTCAGGTGAAACAATATGATCAATTTTTAGAGCTAAAGTCCCTGCTCGTTCTGAATAGCTAAAAACATGGAGCTGAGAAACAGCTAACTCTTTGATATAATTAGAAGCTCTCTTAAAGTATTCGTCAGTCTCTCCTCGAGTACCAACAATTACATCTACACCGATAAATGCATGGGGCATAACCTCTTTAATACGTTCTACCTTATGAGTAAACAATGCCGTATCGTAACGACGATGCATTAACTTTAACACCTCATCACTACCGGATTGCAAAGGAATATGAAAGTGAGGCATAAAACGTTTAGATTGAGCCACAAAATCAATAATCTCATCGGTTAATAAATTGGGTTCAATAGATGAAATTCTAAAACGGTCAATCCCACTTACATCATCTAACCGACGAATTAAATCAATAAAGCTTTCATTGGTACTCTTTCCGAAATCACCCGTATTCACACCGGTTAATACAATCTCCTTTCCACCTTCTTCAGCTACTAGTTTTGCCTGATTAACTATAGAGTCAATGCTACCATTTCGACTAAAACCTCTTGCATATGGAATTGTACAATACGTACAGAAATAATCGCAACCATCTTGTACTTTTAAGAAATATCGTGTTCTATCTCCTTTGGAACAAGAAGGAACAAAAGTTTTAATTTCCTTTAATGGAGAAGTAAAAACTTCAACACTATTATTGCTCTCTAATTGATCTAAATAAGTTGAGAAGTCTTTTTTTTGTTCAGCACCTAAAACTAAATCAACCCCCTCAATTTGAGCAACCTCATTGGGCTGAAGCTGTGCATAACATCCTGTTACAACAATTTTAGCTGAAGGATGTTGCTTAATCATTTTGTGAATGGCTTGCCTACACTTTTTATCAGCCACATCGGTTACTGAACACGTATTAACAATACATAAGTCAGCAAACTCACCTGCTTTAGCTGTACGGAATCCGGCTTCAGCTAAAATCTGACCAAAAGTAGAAGTTTCTGAAAAGTTCAGCTTACACCCCAAAGTGTAAAATGCCACTTTTTTATCTTTAAATATAGTAGAATCTATCATAATGCATTTGTTCAATGTAAAGGTATCATTATTTATTAATAATGCAGAACATAAATATCCTTGAGTGGTTTAATTTAAACAAAAAAATCCCACTGAGTAGTTCTGCAGTGGGATTTTTATTTATTTCAAATAAAAGGTAGAATTACTCTTCTTCTTTTACTTCATTCTTTTTTTCAGGTTTAGCAGCTTCTGCACCTTCAGCTTTAACAGTGAAAGGAATTTCCACAGTTACTTCTTTGTGAAGTTTTACAGTTGCAACGTATTCGCCTACTTCTTTCACACCTTTTACAATGATTAATCGACGATCTACTTCATGACCTAACTTTTCTAACTCTTCAGCTATTTGAATATTGGTTACTGAACCAAAGATTGTACCTGTAGAGCTTACTTTTGTTTCAATAGTTAAACTTACACCTTCAAGTTTAGCTGCAGCAGTCTCAGCATCTTTTCTAATTTTCTCAAGTTTGTGAGCGCGTTGTTTTAATGTTTCTGCTAAAACTTTCTTCGCTGAAGGAGATGCAATAACTGCTTTTCCAGTAGGAATCAAATAGTTACGTCCGTAACCATCTTTTACAGTTACAATATCATCTTTGTAACCTAAGTTTAATATATCTTCTTTTAAAATTACTTCCATACTTAATCCTCCGTTTATTATTTCATCAAATCAGTTACGTAAGGTAATAAAGCTAAATGACGAGCTCTTTTTACCGCTTGTGCTATTCTTCTCTGAAATTTCAATGAAGTTCCTGTAATTCTACGAGGTAAAATTCTACCTTGCTCATTTAGGAATTTCTTCAAAAAAACAGGATCTTTGTAATCAATATATTTGATTCCACTTTTTTTGAATCTACAATATTTCTTCTTTTTTACATCTAAAGAAGGTGGAGTTAAATATCTAATTTCTGATTGTTGATTTGCCATAATTATTTATCCTCCTTTTTAGTTAATTTTTTACTTCTTCTCTTCTCTGCATAAGCGGCAGCAAATTTCTCTAGCTTAACAGTTAGGAAGCGAATTACTCTCTCATCACGACGGAAATGAACTTCCAAAGTGTCGATAACAGAAGGATCAGCTTTAAATTCTAAAAGATTATAAAAGCCAGTAGACTTTTTTTGAATAGGGTAAGCTAATTTTTTCAAGCCCCAATTCTCTTCATTAATAATCTCAGCACCAGCGTTAGTGAGAATATCTTTGAACTTGTCTACCGTTTCCTTCATCTGACTATCAGACAAAACGGGAGTTAAAATGAAAACGGTTTCGTATTGGTTCATACTACAATTATTTAAAAAAATATTTATAATGCGATTGCAAAGGTACGTATTAAATCTTTATACACAAATAATTACTTTGCTTTTTCTGTTATATATCTTATATAATCTATTATATTTGTATAACAGTAGTTGTATAAACAATAATTTATGATCGAACAATTTAACCTTGACATCAATTTAATTTTTGCCATTCTAAATGGACGAGTTTCATCGGCAATAAACAGAAAGCTACACAGAAACTTCAGGAAAAACGGTTTAGATATTACTCCGGAGCAATGGACTGTTCTTATCTATTTATGGGAAAAGGATGGGGTTACTCAGCAAGAACTTTGCAATGCAACTTTCAGAGATAAACCCAGTATGACTCGCTTACTGGATAACATGGAGAAACTCCATTTAGTAGTTAGAATATCTCAAGAAAGTGACAGAAGGATTAACCTAATTCATTTAACTAAAACAGGGAAAGAGTTGGAACAAAAAGCACGCAACATCTCCAACCAAACATTAAAGGAAGCCTTGGTTGATGTAAATCCTGATGAGCTACAAATAATCCAAGATGTACTTAGAAAAATTTTCCAAAACATAAAAGATTAATAGCCAACACAGTAAAGAAATATTATTTATAGTTAATATCTTGATTATTTCTATCTTAATAATTTTACTTGTTGAAAATTTATGTGTTAATTTGTCTAAGAAAGATATTTGAGAGTAAAATCAATAAAAACTACAATACACATGAAAAGCTTATTAAAAAACTTAGGTCTATTATTAATTTTTTTAGGAGTAATTATCCTTATTGCTTGTGCTTTTACAGGTAATGTTAATAATAACACAATTCTATTTGGTTCAGCAGGAGTTATTGTACTTGGTTTGCTTATTTATATTATAATAAACAAACGAATTGCAGACTAACACTAATTAGTACGAAATATAGAAGAGGCACCTCAAAATGAGGTGCCTTTTTTATGCAATGTCATTTTATGACAGAACACAATCTAAACCTTGACTTAATTCTAACTGCAAATTAAACTCTTAACCTTAATCTACCCTCATCCTACAAACAAACCTTTCAAGAAACAGGAAAAGATCTTTTCCTATTTCTATATCATAACAATATCATAGAACGAGTATCTCTTTTATTCACTCTAGGAAGTATATACGATTAAAATTTTCGTGTAGTTTGAGGAAGACAAACAGTAATATAGAAGTTAATTATAGTCCTTTACTTAAGCTTCTTGCATAATTAGGGATATTCCAATGGTACCCTTCATTCAAGAAGAAACGACTAAAGACAAAGAACACCTTATATTTAAAGCAAAAAAAAGAGAGACTAATATAGTCTCTCTTTTCAATATATAATTAGAATATTATTCCATTATAACTACACGGCTCAAGTAAGGAGTATCGAAGAACATAGTATCAACACCACCTTTAGCATCTACTTGGATTTGAGAAGCGTTTACGCCGAATTCGTCAACTAACACGTCACGAACTGCTTCAGCACGCATTTTACTCAATTTTTCATTCCAAGAACTGCTTCCTGTTTGTTTGTCAGCATAACCACGAACAGTGTACACTTTGTTAGAATCACCAGCTTTAATAGCATCAGCCATATATTGTAAGTGAACTTTATCTTGTTTAGATACTTTGCTGCTTCCAATTTGGAAGAAGATAACTCTAGGAGCTGCATCTACAATTTCTTTTTCAACTACAACTTGTTTGTTTTTACGAGCTGCTTCTAATTCAGCTTTAAGTTGGTCGTTGTAAGCTTGTGACTCACGTAATTGGTTTTGAATACGACGCATTTCATCTTCGCTGATACCAGTAGAGATAATAGTACCACGTTTGAAATCACGTTGTTTGAATTTGTAAGTTAAACCTAAAGTTACTCCAGCCATACCTTCGTAGCTTCTTCCACCTTTTTCTCCATCAAAACCATCTTTCACTAATAATCCACGGATTTCTAAGTTAAGATCTAAAGCAGGAGATAAACGGAATTTGTTGATAAGACCAGCGTTGAATGTTAATTCGTCAGTGCGTGGTAAATCGTAACTATGAGCCCAACCAAAACCTACATAAGGAATAAATGAATAAACTCTATTTGGGTTATATCCACCTAGCATATTAGTTAAATCGAACAATACATCTGAATGTAAATTCATCATGTTCCATTTAGTATTATAATATTTTCCTCCATCTTTTTGGAATGTTTCACCAGTAGAGTAGTTCATATCTCTTAAGCTTGCACCTTTAGCTTGAAGTCCATTGTAAGATAAACGTAATCCTAAACCTGGAGTAAACCATTTACCTAAAGAAATATCTACAGCTGGAGCAATTCTATCACCTATACTAGCTTTTGCATCAGCATCTCCAAAATACATTTGAACACCACCTCCTGCACTGATAAACCAGTTGTTCCAGAAGCGATTAGTTTCAACCTTGTATTTGTCTGTGTTCTCAGAAAACTCTTGAGCATAAGCTCCTCCTATGGAAG
>CAZOVL010000019.1:0-36331 GCA_964583185.1 uncultured Bacteroides sp.
TTGTAAAGGGGGAGTAAGTCGGTCCTAGACCGAGCACCCTTCAGTCCTAGACCGACAGGCCTTCGGTCTAGGACCGAACCTGCTTGGGTCTAGGACCTACTCGGTTCGAGTTTATTTTGGCTGCATTTTATTTCTCTGTAAAGTTGAGAAAACAGTTCTTTTCTACTTTGTTAAAAGCCAAAAGAAATCGTACAGTTTATACTTCTTTGGAACGTCTATCGTGATAATTTTTCTGGGCTTGTAGATTTTAAAAACAACTTCTTGATTCGGGATTTCAATAATTGGTATAACAATTAGATAGGTGGTATGTATGAAAGCAAACGATAAAAAATCTTTGTATCTGGTTATTTCAGCAAAATCACTCCAAAGAAAAAAAGCATTTTGATAAGGTTCATTAACCTTCATTCCATCGTAATACAGTGCATATTGAAAAAGCCCTTTCTCTTGAATTGCTTTTACCGATTTTTTTCTGTTGTTGAAATATCCTTTTTTATTAAAAAACAACCTGATTCTAAAGATTCGCTAAACAAAAATGGTAGCACCACCTATTCCAGCAATAAAAGAAACCATTGAACCTAGAGTACCTTTCGGCCAATATTTCTCTTTGAGTAGAAATGTTAAATGAATTTTCGAGAAGATTGCAGTAACTATTCCAAGTCCCATAATAAAGAGTACAGCATATAGCCGTATTTTATAGGAGTTTCTCAAAGATCTCCAAAATACTCGATGATATTTTGTTGTCATTTCAATGTATTCATCACTGTTTAATGACATCTCGATTTTAGCGAAATAGTGTCTTGATTTTCGAGCTTATCTATATGATTCATTGTGTTATGAGTTTGAAAAGTATAATTGATTCTTTTCATTAATTGGGTCGTAACTTGATGCTATTTTTCCTTTTTGTACTTCTCTAAACTTGTATATAATAAGTCTTCCAGTTCATCGGAATTACATTTTAAGCTGTGAGCAGATATTATAACTGGGGTACCATACATTTTTATTCCTACTTTAAGTGGTCTTCTGCTAAAATACTTAGTTCTTTCAAGGTATTGTTCAGGATTAACAACATGTATTAGTAAAAACAAAGTTCCCTCTATGTCTAATGACTCTATTTTGGTTATTTCCTCCCATTTTATCAAACCCAATGCAGTGGGTGTGGATGTATCATTAATACCCATCTCATCTACAATTAGTCCAACTTGAGGACCTCTTATGCTTTTAGTTAGGAAGAACAACCCCCTTAAGCCAAACAGAATAACTCCTATTCCTAAAATTTTTAATATTAAAGAAAGATCAGAACGATTGGCTGTACTGAATAATAAAACTCCAACTACAATAGCCAGAATTGAGATGCCAACTGCCAGATATATTTTTTCTTACTTTTAAATATAACTATTTTATCCATAACATTTTTTTCTTTAGTATTTGGTTATAAGTAGAATAAAATAACCGATTAGCTAATAAGTAATTACCATTTCATTTTATTCTGCTGCTAGAACCTGAAACAATTTAATCTTTCTTTTTGTTTTCTGTATAATTGAATCCTTGTATTTCAGTATAATAAAAAAGGTTGTTGTATTTATGTGCTGATTTAGGACTTTTATCCAAGAGAATTAGACACGAAATAGAATAAAAATGGATATTGGTAATTAGTGAAATTATGAATAAAGCATACAAAATATTAATTCTGTGTATACTTTTCACAAGTGCCATGAATTACCTTTTGGCTCAAGGTGTTCCTGTAATTGGAACGCGAATAGGACGAAGTTTTAGTTTCACTAATGATGAGTTAATGCGTAGTCTAAAAGACTTTGAGTTATACAATAAGTATTCTGAAGCCTATTATGATGAAACCTTACGAGAAGCACTTTCCCCCCATATAAGAAAACAGTTAGAGGATTTGTTTGAGAGAAATGAAGGAGGAGATTTTTGGCAGGATAACTGGGTTTGGGCTACTCAGGATGATGGATGTAGTTGGTATTGTGGCGGAAGTCATGTACAAACTGCTTCTTCTTCCTTATCTGATATAGGGAAGAATAGTTATACGCCCGATTTAGTTTTTGATGGTGATGTGCGAACGGCTTGGGTAGAAGGAGTTGAAGGTTATGGTATAGGTGAGTTTATAAACGTACATTTTCCGGCAAAAGGACCTCAAGCCACAGTTTGTTACATTGTTAATGGATATAATAAAGATGAACAAACTTGGAGAAATAACTCTAGAGTTAAATCGTTTAATCTATACTTGGATGATAAATTATTAGCTAAGGTCCATTTGCAAGATTCAAGAGATGAACAATACTTTATTTTACCCGATACTATTCCTAATCGTGTAGATACTACTTTATATAAAACAATTCAATTCATGGATGAATCAATTAAAGTATCCACTTTAAGGTTTGAAATCACAGAGGTATATAAGGGCGATTTATATGAAGACACTGCAATTAGTGAAATTTGGTTTGATGGTATAGGAGTACATTGCTTAGCGGGTGAAACAGTTATTAAAACTTCGGATAATCAAACAACCCGTATGGATGAAATTAGAAAAGGAGATCAAGTAGTTGTATACCACCTTATAACAAAAAAGTATATAAATCAAGAAGTACAAAGCGTTCATCAGGCTTCCCATCACGAGGTGTACATTCTTAGTTTGTCTAATGGAGAAGAACTAACAATAACAGAGGATCATCCTTTACTATCTTCTTCCGGTTGGGTTTCTTTGAATCCTGCAAAAACTAAAAGGTATAAGAGTTATGTTGATGAAGAGGTGAAGCTTTTGACTGTAGGTGGGGAGATTTTAGGGAGAAATGGAACAGAAGTCACTGTTGTTTCTTTGCGAGTAAAAAAAGAGAAACAATTAATGTATTCTCTGGAATTTGCTGATAATCCGATTGCTTTTGAAGCAAATGGTGTGCTTGTTGGGCAAGAGTGATAGGGGTATATCAAATAAGAAGGAGGGAATAGTATGGATTTGTTAAATCTTATAGGGCTGAGAATTAAAGATATAAAATATAACTATATCTATGAAAACGAATATGGAATGCAAGAGTTTTATTCGTATATCAAGTTGTCTAACGGATTGATTTTTATGATTCCGTATTACCCTGATGAAGAAGTGGTGGAGAATAAGGCACTAAAAGAGGCGTTTAAGAAAGCTAAAAAAGTCAATATTGATTTTTTGAAGAAGCTGAAAGACAAGCACATTGTGAATTTTCATTTTCCCTATTTTGAAAATGAGCTAAATGAAGGCCGTAAGTCTTATGTTGAATTGGAAGGCTCCATTTTTTTAACGGAGATGAATAGTGGTCCCCCGGGTATAACAAATGTTGATATGCATTTATACACTAGGTTAGAATTTGAAAACGAGAAAGGAAATTTGGAGGATGGATTTCAAATCATCCCTTTAACCGATATAATTAGAAATAAGAAACAGAAATGTAGTAATAATGAAATGAAATAGAATTTGGTTTGGAAGTGTGTCCATCCATTTTGTGTTTATCCCTAATAAAAAGATCAGATAAAGTATTATATTAATAATGTAAAGTATCTGTTTGTAAAATTACCCCTAATTTTTATAGCTATGAAGATACACGAATATCAAGCAAAAAACATATTTTCTACTTATGCCATTCCGGTTGAGAGATACATTTTATGTGATAATCCAACGGATGCTGTTAGTGCCTATGAAAAGTTGTCTTCTCCGTCTGTTGTAGTAAAAGCACAAGTACATACCGGAGGAAGAGGTAAGGCCGGAGGAGTTAAGTTAGCCAAAAACCGAGATGAAGTTCATCAATATGCAAGTTCAATTTTGAATATGAGCATTAAGGATTTACCGGTTGAAAAAATTATTATTAGTGAGGCAGTAGCCATTGAGTCGGAATATTATATCAGTTTCGCTATAGATAGGAATACTAAATCCGCCCTTCTGATGATGAGTGCTGAAGGAGGGATGGACATAGAAGCTGTTGCAGAGCAAACACCTGAAAAAATTTATAAATTCAGTATTGATCCTTTTGTTGGAATACCCGACTACTTAGCACGTAAATACGCTTTCTCTCTGTTTCAAGAGATGGAACTGGTTCATCAAATGGCTTTCATTATACAAAAGTTATATGCTTTGTTCATAGATAAAGATGCATCATTAGCTGAAATTAATCCTCTAATAAAAACCAATGAGAATAAACTCATAGCTATAGATGGAAAAATGACTTTTGATAATAATGCACTTTATCGTCAAGCAGATGTACTGAACCTCTTTGAACCTACTGAGGAAGAAAAGGTGGAGAACCAAGCAAAAGAACAAGGATTTAGCTATGTACATTTGGATGGGGAGATTGGTTGTATGGTAAATGGAGCGGGTTTAGCTATGGCTACCATGGATATGATAAAACTCTATGGTGGAACTCCGGCCAACTTTTTGGATATAGGAGGAAGCTCAAATCCCAATAAAGTAATAGAGGCAATGAAGCTATTACTGAAAGACCCTCAGGTGAAAGTGGTGCTGATTAATATTTTTGGCGGCATTACCCGTTGTGATGATGTGGCGAATGGTTTACTAACCGCTTTCAGTCAGATAAATACAGATATTCCTGTGATAGTACGTCTTACAGGGACAAACGAAGAAGAAGGTCGGGCAATACTTTTGGGTACACAATTCAAGGTAGCTGAAACGATGAGCGAAGCGGTTAGAATGGCCGTTAACATTTGAGGTTTTCTGACCTAACTTCAATTTTAGTAAAATTATTAAGTGTAACAAATAAACGCAAACAATATGAGCATCCTTATAAATAAATCCACACGTTTAATTGTACAAGGAATTACGGGGAGAGATGGAGGTTTTCATACACAAAAAATGAAAGACTATGGTACTAACATCGTTGGAGGTACATCACCCGGTAAAGGAGGAAATGAAATCCATGGAATTCCTATATTTAATACGGTTTATGAAGCCGTAGATCAAACTGAAGCCAACACATCAATTATATTTGTACCTGCTCGTTTTGCTGCGGATGCAATGATGGAGGCAGCAGATGCCGGCATCAAATTAATTGTCTGTATTACCGAAGGTGTTCCTACCTTGGATGTAATCAAAGCCTATCATTTTATTCGTTCTAAAGGTGCAATGTTAATTGGTCCTAATTGTCCCGGATTGATGACACCAGAGCAAAGTCTGGTTGGAATTCTTCCCGGACAAATATTCAAAAAAGGAAATATCGGAGTCATTAGTCGAAGCGGAACATTAACGTATGAGGTGGTTTATCATCTTAGCCGTAGTGGAATGGGACAATCAACAGCGGTAGGTATGGGAGGAGACCCTGTTGTAGGATTGTATTTTCTTGATTTATTAGAGATGTTTCAGAATGATCCTGAAACAGAAGCCATTGTGTTGATTGGTGAAATAGGTGGAAATGCGGAAGAACTAGCAGCTGAATACATCAAAAAGTATGTAACTAAACCTGTTGTTGCTTTCATTGCCGGACAAGCTGCTCCTCCCGGAAAACAGATGGGGCATGCCGGAGCTATCATTTCCGGAGGATCAGGAACTGCATCTGAAAAAATTGCTGCTTTTAATGCAGCAGATGTGCAGGTGGCCAGGGAACCTAAGGATATACCCGATATTCTAAAGAAAATGTTGGGAGAGTAATTTATGTTGTAAAACAATGAATATAGAAGAACTCCGTGAATATTGTTTGTCTATTAAAGGAAGTACCGAGTCGTTGCCTTTTTTAGGACATAATGTCCTTGTATTTAAGGTGATGGATAAGATGTTTGCTTATATTGCTCTAGAACCTAAAGATGGGTTATTTAAAGTAAATCTTAAATGTGATTCTGAAAAATCGGTGGAGTTACGTGAGTATTACAATGGAGTAACTCCAACTGATTTTAAAACCTTGCTATGGAATTCAGTGGCTTTGGATGGCGATGTTTCGGATGAAGTAATTAAGGAACTTATTCATCACTCTGTAGATGAAGTCATAAAGAAATTACCCAAAAGTAAAAGAGAGAAATATTTCAACTTGTAATTCGCAACCTGAACCCCATTTTATGTCTAAATCAGTGATTGAAATAATTAAAGAACGCAAGTCCGTTCGCAGTTATACAAAAGAACCATTAAGTGTGGAACTAGTTGATAACATCAACAGCTACATTAAGAGCTTAGTTGATCCATTGGGTAGTAAAGCCGGAATCAAATGGATTAGTACCGATATGGGAGATCAACCAGTAAAGTTGGGAACCTATGGTATAATTAGTGGTGCTAAACATTTTTTAGCTTTGGTCATTGAAAAGAATAACCAACTTTCAGAAATAGGAGGTGGTTATCTATTTGAACAAGCCATTCTCTATTGTACAGCACTTGGTTTGGGAACTTGTTGGTTAGGAGCCACATTTAACTCCAATGATTTTCTGCAACTGATAGAACTGAAGGACAATGAAAAACTAGCCATTATTTCTCCTGTAGGTTATAAAAGAGAGAAAAAAAGTTTTCTTGAATCTGTTATGCGTAAAGGGGCGGGTAGTGATCATCGTAAGGCTTTTGGCTCTTTGTTCTTTCTGGGTTCCTTTGATGTTCCTTTACAAAAAGATAAAGCCGGCCGGTTTGCTACTCCTTTAGAAATGGTACGATTAGCTCCTTCGGCAAGTAATAAACAACCTTGGAGGGTGGTCAAAGAGGAGGATAGATTCCACTTTTATCATTTGCCAAACCGTTTTTCTTTGTATGATATGGGGATTGCTTTCTGTCATTTTGAACAGACTTGTAAAGAACAGAATCTAAACGGTTGTTTCAAAACGTTAGAGGGCATTCCATCAATAGATAAATTTGAGTATTGTATGTCTTGGATTCCTGAGGAATAAGGCGTTGAGTGTGTTTTTTATTTATGATAGGGAACATTATTCGGTTTATAGTTGTTTTCTCTTTATTCGTTAAAAAGAATAGACTCTATAAAGAGTTCTAAAATAGAAGTTAAATAATAATCTCTCAAGAGTATCTAATGAAGTATTCTTTCTATTATTACTCTGTTGCTAATAAAAAGGTTAAAAGATAATGCGTAGTTATTTGAAATATTTACTCATCATACTGCCTTTAATGGTTTCTCTTGCTTTACCTTGTGCTGCTAAGCGCCAGATAAAGCAAAACCTTAATGCTGAAAATTTTCATTTAGCAACAAAGAAAGGAGAGAATGCAAAGTTTTGTGTAAGCACATTTATGAAAAATGAGCAAGTACAGCAAAGCAACAAACGTTTAATTATTGATTCTCCCTACTTATTTCCAATCTCTTTATCGCTTCCTTCTTTTAACGTATTCGGAGATATTATAAATGTTTGGGAAAAGAGCGATGATACAACAGATATACCATTATTTCTTCTATACCGAAAAATGCTTATTTATTTTTGATTCTATTCCCTTTTTATCTTTTCTAGTAACACAAATAGCTTATTATGCCATTTGTGTGGATAATTTATTTCAGGAATTTTAAAATCAATAAGTATGAGTCAAAATAATATCAAACAATCAGAGTATTCCTATTTGTCGGCAGGCAGTTTTGCTTTAGCCTTGCGTTTAGTTGTAGGGTGGACCTATTTTTCAGCCTTTTGGAGAAGATTAATTATAGAAAATAAAATGAACCCAGAAGAGGCGGGTTACATTGGAGAGAAGTTTAATCACTTTTTGCCCAATGCATTGGGTATTAAACCTCTAATAGAATATCTCGTTTCAAATCCGGACCTTCTGTTATGGGCCATGTGGGCTTTTACCATTATAGAAGCTATTGTTGGATTATTCATTATGTTAGGGCTGTTTACTCGGTTAATGAGTTTGGGTGTCCTTGGTCTTGCCACCGGTATATTATTGGGTTCCGGCTGGATAGGTACAACTTGTTTGGATGAGTGGCAGATTGGCATATTAGGGATGGCCACAGGATTTACTCTCTTTTTTACAGGTGGAGGAAAATACTCGCTCGATAATGTGTGGTTACAAAAAACACGTTTTGGGCAACATAAGTTGTTTAATTGGGTTGCATCGGGCATAATACCATTAAAAAATAAAACGATTCATAAAATCATATTATCAGGTTCAGCAATTATCTTGTTTATGACTTTATATACGAATCAGGTTTTTCATGGAGGAGTATGGGGCACACTTCACAATAAATCAGTAAAACCCATAGTGGAAATTTCGGATGCAAACCTGACTAACAATAAACTAACCTTTTCTTTGTTTAGAGTGGAAGGTGCTGACGTGTACGGTTCATTTTTAATAGGAATTACTCTTAAAGACGCAAATGGTAATGTTGTCTTGGATTATTCCGGTGATGACTTAGCTCAATTCCCTTTAAAGAATATACATAATCATTATGTTGCTAAAGTTAAACCCGGAAAACATAGTTTAGTCATTCCTCTTGGTGCAAAAGCAGATATATTGATAGATTCTTTTGATATACAAGAGTTATCGGCAGGGAGCTATAAACTAATCCTTACCGACATAAGTGGTATTACCTGGGAGTATAACCTTATAAAGTAACCACTTAAATGAATAGTTTGGACTTTATCGTACAGTCTCTTCTTTTTGTTGAGGCTGTGCGATAAATCTATTTAATAAATAGTAAAAATAATCCTGTTCAGTAGAATTTAAGAGTTGGTCTTTTAATTATTTTGAAACTAAAATTAGGCACATTGATTACATAACCCCTTAATCAATAGCTCATATTCTTCCACTTTATATCCACTAAGTGATTCAATTTTGGTATTAAGAGGTATATCTGAAAGGCAAGTTACAGAGTGACATTTTTTACAAAAGAAATGTGCATGACTTTTTCCTTGTTCACAAATATCACTCAATGCGTATTTTATTGTCTTGTTATCAACCACTATTTGATGAATAATATCAACTTCAATCAACGTTTGTACTGTGCGATAAAAGGTGATACGATCATAAACATCTCCCATTTCAATCTTAATATCCTCTTCAGTCATTGCGATTGCTTTTGTCTTCAAAATATTGAGTAATAATACTCGCTGTGCTGTTTTTTTTAGTCCTTTATTTTTTAATAATTCTACAACATTCATATCTAATTCTTTTCAACATCATTTAACGTGGTTGAAATTACAAAAAATGCAAATGATTCAAAAATATAAATGCAACATTGTTGCATTTATGAAATAAATAACTACTTTTACTCGCTGTAATTAGAGTTTTAGAGAAGTGAAATTAAACAAAGTATATAAATCTGTTCTTGTCGGGGTATTGTTGGGCATCTTTATTATGCCAATAGTAGCTAAAGTAAGTCATATTTATGTACACGAATATCAGGGTTTATTTCACTCTCACTCCGATGAAACTCACTCCAAAGAACACAATTGTGATTCTTGTTTGATTTGTCAATTTGCATTCTCTGTGTTTACAGAAGCAGATAGTGTAATATCTATAGAAAATAAGACTGTTTTTGTTGAGCAAATCAACTCCTTGTATAGGGAAAAAGGATATTCCTTAATAACCTATTCCAACTATTTACGTGCCCCTCCTGCTATGATGTAACCTCTTGAGTAAAAGAGTTTCTCTTTACTCTTTCTTGACTTATTATCACATTCAGAAAACAACTATTTTATGTGTAAAAAAATTACCTTGGTAATATTTATACTTATACTTGTTTTACCTGTTTTTGCACAAGAAATCGATTCTATAAAATCAATCAACTTAAATGAAGTTACAGTTGTTGCTGATTCGTTTAAACAGCAAGCCAAGCTTCATTCTACTCATTCTGTAGATGTTGTAGAACGTGATTTTTTGAATAAACATTTTACAGGTAATCTAATACAGGTATTGGAGTATATTCCCGGAGTTCGATCTATGGATATTGGTTCCGGATTTTCCAAACCAATGATCCGAGGTATGGGATTCAATCGTATCGCTGTGGTTGAGAGCGGCATTAAACAAGAAGGTCAACAATGGGGGAGTGACCATGGCTTGGAGATGGATGCTTTTAATGTGGAACGTGTTTCTGTACATAAAGGGCCTATATCTTTGTTGTATGGCAGTGATGCTATGGGAGGTGTTATTGAGATTCTACAGACTCCTATACCCTTTGAAAATCAGATTTTTGGAGAGGTAGCCACACTCTATAAAAGTGTAAATAACTCTTTAGGAGGTTCGGCCATGTTGGGAATAAAGAAAAATGCCTGGTACACCAAGCTGCGATTTTCAGAACAACATTTTGGAGATTATCGTGTGCCCACAGATAGTATTATATATCTCACGCAACGAATTCCTATATATAATAGAAAGCTAAAAAATACAGCAGGATTGGAAAGAGATGTCAGTTTATGCACTGCATTTCGTAACAGGGCCTATTCTTCCGTCTATTCAGTGAGTTCTGTTTATCAAAAAACAGGCTTTTTCCCCGGAGCACACGGTATTCCTGATATCTCGCGTGTACAAAATGATGGTAGCAATCGCAACATTGAATTACCGAATAGTAAAGTTAATCACTTAAAGATATCAGCCAGGCAACAATATGGTTGGGCTAAACTTATAGGAACGTGGGATGTTGGGTTCCAGAATAATTATAGAGAGGAATGGAGTGCATTTCATACTCATTATGGTAATCAGTCTCCCCCTTCCAGTAATCCGGACAAAGAGCTGTCTTTCAATCTAGATACCTATAGTTCTTCTTTGAAGTTAAAGACAGTGAACTCTTTCATTTGGGAGCATAATATGGGTTGGGATGTTCAATATCAAAAAAATAAAATAGGTGGATATTCCTTTCTTTTACCCAATTACAAGCGTTTTACAACCGGACTATTCAGTGTAAGTACTTGGCAAATAGCTCCACATTTTTTACTTAGTGGAGGAATTCGTTACGATTTTGGAAAGATAAGTATAGACTCATCGTCTGATCCTTATCTTCAAATGTATCTCCAGAACTTGGGATATACAACCGAAGAAATTGAACAGTATAAGTGGCGTAGCTATTTGGTGGAAAAAAACTTTGGAGACTTCTCCGGTTCTGTGGGTATTGTATGGAGTGCATCTGTAAATCAGGTATTGAAAGTAAACTTAGGACACAGTTTCCGATTGCCTGGTGTCAATGAGCTTGCTGCAAATGGAGTGCACCACGGAACTTTCCGACATGAGCAGGGAGATCCAACATTGCAGTCGGAGAAAGGTTGGCAGTTAGATATTTCATATCTCTACGAAAACAAAAAGGTGTCAGTATCTGTAACTCCTTTTTTGAGTTGGTTTAACAATTATATCTATTTGAGGCCAACCGGAGAATGGTCCATTTTGCCTCATGCAGGACAAATCTATCGCTATACGGGAACGAAAGCTATACTTGCAGGCACGGAGTTTTCTTTTAATATAAATTTTTTGTCTAAGCTAAATTACTCTTTTAACGGAGAGTACATTTATACTTATAATCAAGATGAACATACACCTCTTAGCTTTTCTCCTCCTGCCTCTATGCGTAATACATTGAGCTGGGAAGGAGATAGATTGCAGTTTTATGCTGAATTTCATTCCATAGCCTCTCAAAGAAGAGTTGCAAAAAATGAAGCTGTAACTCCGAGTGCCCATCTTGTTAATGTTGGTGGACACTGGGCTATCCCTTTAGGCATTTGTCGGGTGGATATTAGTTTGACATTGAGAAATCTATTCAATAAAAAATATTACAATCATCTAAGCTTCTATCGGAAAATTGAAATACCGGAACCGGGACGAAGCATTCAATTATCTATTAAAATTCCATTTAAAAACTTATTCAAATGAAAACAAAAATTAATTTATTATCCTTTCTTTTACTTATTGTTTTTTCTGTTTCTATGTTTATCTCGTGTAGCGATGATGGGACGGGAGACACAACCAGTCCAGCTATAAATTTGATTGCACCAACAGAAGGTGCGGTATTGAAAATAGGATCGGATGTGCATTTCGATCTGGAGTTATCCGATAATGAAATGTTAGCCTCTTATAAAGTAGAAATACATAATAACTTTGATGGGCATCAACATAACAGATCAATGAGTGCCCACGGTAGTGCAGTAAAAGAGAATGGAACGGAACCTTTTTTCTTTCAGAAAGTATGGGATGTTTCAGGACAGAAGAATACTAAAATTCACCACCATGAAATAATTATTTCAGAAAATGCAACTCCCGGAGCTTATCATTTAATGATTTACTGTACAGATGCTGCAGGAAATGAATCGTATGTAGCTAGAAATATCATGCTTAGTCATGATGGAGAGGTACATGAACATTAAGTTTTATAAAGATTGTTTTTACTCTTTTTCTATGTCTGCTTTTACGCCCTATGGATAGGATGTTCCTCAATCCCGGAATAATCTTCAGTCCTAGGTCTAACTACCTTTGGGTATAAGGAAAAGAGACAGAAGAAAAATGTCTGAAGAGAGAACCGACCAGTGCAATCGAGCTAAATTGAGTTGTATTGTGTAGTATTGGAAAACAAGCGATTTATTAAGACAAATCGCTTGTTTTTTTATGACATTTATGTGCTTATTACCTACTTTTTAGTATCTTTCTTAAAGGAAATAACCAATAAGACTATGGAAGCATCGATGTTATTACGGGATGCAAATATATATCCCTCAAACGAAATTCTAAAAGATACACTAGGAGAGGTTTACAGCCTATTAGATTACTTTCTTAAAACAATTACAACCGATGAGTATGGCTTGACCAATGAATGGAGATATTATAAGGATGGCAAGTCGTGGCTTGGGAAGGCTCAATATAAAAAGAAGACTGTTTTTTGGCTTTCAATATGGGACGGATTTTTCAAAATAAGTTTCTATTTCACCGAAAAACATATTGAGGCATTTGCT
Organism: uncultured Bacteroides sp.; assembly: GCA_964583185.1. GTDB lineage: Bacteria > Bacteroidota > Bacteroidia > Bacteroidales > Bacteroidaceae > Bacteroides_E. The sequence continues at coordinate 12,838 of CAZOVL010000019.1, forward strand.
GCTTTGGCTATTTCTGATTCAATAAAAGAGACTTTTTATAAAACAAAGCCGACAGGAAAGCTAATTCCTCTATTTTTTGAAATAAATAAAAAGGAGCAACTAAACGATTTGTTAACCGTTGTCCGATTCAAAAAAAGTTTGAAGTAACTGTGACTCCGGAATATCTGTAGTAATACTTCAGGTAAAGTCATTAGCTGTTCATTAAGATATCCCTCATAACCTTTCTGCATATATTGATTGGCTGTATGTAGGCAGGCATACAAGACTGATCCATTAAAAGGATATCAACGCCTGTAAGAAGCATTAATCGTGTTGGAGCGCTAAGTGAAAAGGTATGAAAACGGGAGAATGGCATATCGTTTTTAGCAAGAGAATCAAGGTGGGGCGTTTAAATTTCTCTTCCAAAAGCTCCACAATCAGAATAACCCATATCATTTGCTACAATTAGTAGGATATTAGGTTTAGGATTTGTTTTCTGATGTTCATCAATTGGTTTGTTTTGCCTCATAGGGTAGAGACTTAGCATAGCAGTATACCCCAAGCTACCAAGCATAAATAAAGATTTGGAATTCTCTTGTTCCATTTTATTTAATTTTAGCACCTTTTAATGATGAAAAATCAGCCTGGTTTTATCCCTCTTTTGTATCTCTTCGTATTATTTTGCTTTATTTATTTAGGTTAATGAATGAACTATTCTCTTTAAAAATCAATTTGATCCGGATGTAGTCCTGAAGTACCTAAAGGAACCATTTGATTTATTATCTTCATATCTTTGGGGTCAATGGTAAAATCTGTAACCTCAAAGTTTTCTTTTATTCGGCTAGGTGTAACCGATTTAGGAAGAGGTAACAACCCATTTTGAATAACCCATTTGATACATAGCTGTGCTACTGATTTATTGTATTTTTTAGCAATGGATTGAAGTGTATCGTTTTTTAATAACTTTCCTGACCCTAGTGGGCTCCAAGCTTCAACAAGGATGTTGTGCTCTTTGCAAAACTCAACACATTCAGGTTGCATATATCCCGGTTGGTACTCAATTTGATTAACCATAGGAAGTACGGTAGCCTGTTTCATTAAAGGTTTTATATGTTGAGGCAGGAAATTGCTAAGCCCTATTGCTCGCACCCGTCCCGATTTATAAAGCTCTTCCAAGGCTCTCCAAGTGTCATTATTGATCTGTTGCCATTTCTCGAATTGTTTCTTTATTGCAGGCCAATGAATTAAGTAAAGATCAAGATAGTCAAGTTGTAAATCATTTAATGTTTTGTCAAAAGCTTTTAATGTGGTTTCATAACCTCGCTCACTATTCCATACTTTGCTGGTAACAAACAGCTCTTTGCGGTCTATTCCACTTTCTTTAATTCCTAGACCAACACCTTTCTCGTTTTCATATACAGCCGCTGTATCAATGTGTCTGTAGCCAATATCTATTGCATTCTTTATAGCATTTATTACAGTTTCTCCTGTCGGAATTTGCCATGTTCCAAAACCTATTGAAGGAATAAGAACTCCGTTGTTTAATTTGAAATTATTTTCCATCTTTTTGTTTTTATAGTTTTCTTAAAGATAAGATTAATAAAATCCAATTTACCATTTAGGTGTAAATGATTCACTTTAATTCCTTTAACCATCCTTTCTAACTAATTGATTCTTCCTTAATTTATAATATCCGGAAAGGAGTTGTTTTTTAGTATAAATCATAAAATTAAAGGATATACTCGGAGGAAAATTAGATAAAGTTATAAAATGAATTATCTATCTTTGTCTATATGATACATATCCTAATCATAGAAGATGAACCCGGGATTTATAATTTTCTGAAACAAGGACTTGAAGAGGAAGGGTTTAAGGTTACTCTTGCTATTGATGGAGAGCAAGGTCTAAAACTTTTTGAATCTTGTAAACCCGATATGATTTTACTCGATTGGATGTTACCTAAGGTTGCAGGTATTGAAGTCTGTAAAACCATCCGAAGAAAAAGTTTAAGTATTCCTGTGTTGTTTCTTACCGCTAAAGATACTGTAAGTGAAACCATTGAAGGATTGCAAGCAGGAGCTAATGACTATATAAAGAAACCTTTTAGCTTTGAGGAGTTATTGGAAAGAATCAAGGTTCATTTTCGTAGTAGAAAAGAAAAAAACATCCTTACTTTAGGTAATATTAAGCTTAATATTGATACTTACGAAGTTGAAGTGGATTCTTCTTATGTAACTTTTACTCAGCGTGAATTTGAACTGCTTGAATTCCTTGTGAAAAATAAAGGAAGTGTGTGTAAGAGAGATGAAATTATTGATAAAGTATGGGGTATAAACTTTGAGTATGATACGGGAGTTATTGATGTGTTTATTAATTCCATACGTAAAAAGCTAAAATTAGATAAAGATAACGGATATATCAAAACTATTAGAGGAGTGGGATATATCGCTAACGAATAAGAATGCAGAACTTCTCATTTAGAAATAGAATTGCCCTGAATTATATCATAACCACGGCATTATTAATCGGGCTTGTTTTTCTTACCATATACACGGTTGTGAATTACAGGGTGTCAAATCATCTAAATGATGACTTACAACGAGAAGTAGATCGTCATTCTCAGGAGATAGAGGTAAAAAATGGTACTATTGCCCTGAAAAGACATAAAGAGTGGATGGAACGAGAACACAATACAGTTGGTGTTGATCCTGTATTTATTGAGTTTTTAGATATTGATGGTAACCTTATAGACAAATCTCCTAATCTAAAAAACAGTCACCTACTATATAATAAAAAACAAAAAGACAATGTGTTTTTTAATGGTGAACTTGCCGAGAAAAGAATAAGGCAGGTACAAGTTCCTATATTGGATGAAAATGCAAACCAAGTGGGACACCTATTAGTTGCTGTGTCTAGTGAAGGAGCAGAGGTGGTTTTAGAGACTTTGCGGCATATATTATTAATTGCCTATCCGGTTATTCTAATTATATTGTTTTTTGTTGCACGATTTATTGTTGGAAGAAGCATTAAGCCTATCAATGATATTATTGATATATCAAATAAAATTACACGAGACAATCTGGATGAGCGAATTCCATTACCCCACAATAAAGATGAGCTTTATATTTTATCCGATACAATTAATCAATTACTTGAAAGGATAGAAAAAACGATTGAACGGGAAAAATCTTTTACGTCATACGCTTCTCACGAGTTTCGTACTCCTTTAGCTGTTCTAAAAGGAACGATGGAGGTTTTAATACGTAAACCCCGGAAACAGGATGAGTATGAAGAAAAAGTTAAATCTTGTATTGGTGAAATAGATCGCTTGAATCATTTAGTAGACGAACTCCTTATCCTTACGCGTTTTGAGAATCAGAGAAAAACACTACATATTGAGGAAGCAAACTTAAGTTTTATAATTAATGAATCTTTGAGAAACTTGTCTTCAAAAATTCAGGAAAAAGAGATACGGATTAGTCGTTGTTTTTCACAAAATGAAATTTATATTCAGACTGACAAGTATTTATTGTCTACTATTTTCACTAATATTTTTTCCAATGCAATTAAATATTCTTATCAAAACGGAAGAATAACAATACGCATCAAGGAGGAAAAGAATTCTATTCTTTGTGAAATAGAAGATGTAGGTGTAGGGATTCCTGATAAAGATATTGAACGGGTTTTTGATAAGTTCTATCGTTCTACTGATCATGCTGATATCAAAGGGTTTGGGTTAGGGCTGTCTATTGTAAGAAAATTCTCATTACTATTGGATATAAACCTGGAAATAGTAAGTAAAGAGGGAGTTGGAACAACTGTCAAATTATATATCCCTCAATCTTAAGCAAATCTTAAGCTATCTTTTTTAATATCTGTTTAACTTCATTTTTTCTTTTAATTGGAAAAATCAAATCAGATGTTAGAAAAGATTATACGGTTTAGTCTAAACCGAAAGCTCATCATATTATTATTTACTCTTGCCATTTCTATCTATGGTATTTATTCGATTTTTCATATACCTATTGGAGCCGTTCCCGATATTACCAATAATCAAGTTCAGGTAATTACAACCTCTACCAACCTTTCCACCGAAGATATAGAACAATTTATCACCTATCCTATAGAAATGGAAATGGCAAATTTACCGGGTGTTCAAGAAATTCGCTCTATCTCTAAGTTTGGGTTGTCTGTGGTAACCATAGTTTTTGACGAAAGTTTAGGAACCTACTTACCCAGACAGTTAATTGCTGAAAAGATAAAGACAGCATCAGAAATTATACCCGAAGGGTTTGGTACTCCCGAAATGGGACCTATCTCTACAGGTTTGGGCGAGATTTACCAATATGTTTTAGATGTAAAACCGGAATATAAAAATCGATATTCAGTAGCCGATTTACGAACCATACAAGATTGGATTGTAAAAAGGCAACTCTCGGGTATTCCCGGTGTAGTGGAAATTAATACTTGGGGTGGCTACCTTAAGCAATATGAGGTGGCTATAAATCCTTCTCGTTTGAAAGCGATGGATATCACTACAGGTGACTTGGTTAATGCTCTTGAAAAAAACAATAGTATTGCCGGGGGTGCATACATAGAAAAGGTAAATCAAAGCTATTTTATTCGAGGAGAAGGTAAAATCAGCTCTATTGATGACATTGAAAACATTGTTGTAAAGAATGTTGAAGGGATTCCTGTTTTAGTAAAAGACATAGCAACGGTACAATTTGGAAGTGCAAACCGCTTTGGTGCAATTACTGGAAATGGAGAGGGAGAAAAAGTTTTGGGGCAGATAATGATGTTGAAAGGAACTGATTCCAAAGAAACAATCAATGCTGTGAAAAAACGGGTGAAGGAAGTACAAAAGTCGCTGCCTGAAGGAGTGTATATTAATGCCTTCTTGGAACGGAGTGAGTTGGTTGCCAAAACCACTATGACAGTTGCTGAGAATCTGATTTTAGGCTGTTTAATTGTTATCTTCGTGGTGGTTTTACTTCTTGGTAATTTCCGTTCAGGAATTGTCGTTGCATCGGTGATACCTCTTTCTCTTCTATTTGCTATTTCTTTGATGAGGGTGTTTGGAATAGATGCTAACTTGATGAGTTTGGGGGCTATTGACTTTGGAATTATTATAGATGGAGCTGTTATCATTGTGGAATTTGTATCATCACAAATGACAGCTAACTCTTCTAAACTTAGTCATTTAACTTTGTCAGAAAGAAGAAGAGAGGCTGATAACATAACTTTAAATAGTTCATCTCAAATGATGAATGCTGCCATCTTCGGTCAATTAATTATACTGATTGTTTTTATCCCTATTCTTTCTCTTTCCGGAGTAGAAGGGAAAATGTTCCGCCCGATGGCATTAACATTTAGTTTCGCCTTAATTGGAGCTATGTTACTTTGTTTAACGTATGTTCCTGTCTTATCTTCTTTAATAATAAAACCTAAAGAGCAGAAACAGAATAGTATTACAGCTCGTATAATGAGAGTGCTTACTAAAAGCTATCTCCCTGTTATTACATGGGCTCTTAAACATACTAAAATGACACTTGCCGGAGCATCAGGATTATTAGTAATTGCCTTTATTCTATTTCTCCGTATGGGGGGTGAATTTATACCTCAATTAGATGAGGGAGACTTTGTTATTCAGCCGGTTTTGAAAACCGGAACTTCACTGGCTAAAACCATAGAAACAACTACGCTAATAGAAAAAACCATATTGGATAAATTTCCTGAAGTAGAGCAAATTGTTAGTCGTATTGGTGCTGCCGAAGTGCCTACTGATCCAATGTCAATGGAAGAAAGTGATATCATTGTAAAAATGAAACCTAAAAGTCAGTGGGTATCAGCAAAATCTAAAGACGAGCTAGCCGATAAAATAAAAGAGGCATTGGAAAGGACTATTCCCAATATGGAAATTGAGTTTACACAACCCATTGAAATGCGTTTTAATGAACTCATTTCAGGTACTCGTTCTGATGTAGCAATTAAAGTTTTTGGAGAGGATTTAGGTATATTGGCAGAAAAAGCAGAACAAATAAAACAAGCTATCAGTCATGTGGAAGGTGCTGCCGATATTATAATAGAGAAAACAGATGGATTACCTCAAATGACTGTTGATTACAACCGAAAACGTATAGCTCAATACGGATTAAATATTGCAGATATCAACGATATTGTAGCCTTGTCTTTTGCAGGAACAACTGTGGGTAGTGTTTTTGAGGGAGAAAGGCGGTTTGATTTAGTTATACGATTGGATGAAGAATTACGAAACGATATTGAAGATTTGAGAAGCTTATATGTTCCTCTACCTGGTGGAGGACAAATTCCTCTTAGAGAGTTGGCTAATGTAGAGTATACCGAAGGTCCTGCAAAAATTTCACGTGATGATGCAAAGCGTCGTGTTGTAATAGGTGTAAACGTACGTAACAGAGATATGGAAAGTGTAGTGAAAGATGTTTCAACGATAATCAATGAAAAAATCAATCTTCCTGCAGGGTATACTGTTACATATGGTGGACAGTTTGAGAATATGCAAAATGCACTGAATCGCTTAACAATAGCTGTTCCCGTTGCTCTCTGTCTTATTTTTGTACTTCTTTACTTTGCTTTTCAATCGGTTAGAGAAACCCTACTGGTCTTTACGGCCATTCCACTCTCAGCTGTAGGAGGAATTCTTTTATTGTGGGTAAGAGGAATGCCATTTAGTATCTCTGCAGGAGTTGGCTTCATTGCTTTATTCGGTATTGCAGTACTTAATGGCATTGTCTTGATTGAACATTTGAAAGAACTGAAAAATCGAGGAATGAAAAATGTAGATGCACTGATTTTGAAAGGTACAACAGACAGACTACGCCCAGTTACACTGACAGCAGCTGCAGCTGCTCTTGGTTTTTTACCTATGGCTATTTCTTCATCGGCAGGAGCAGAGGTTCAGCGCCCCCTGGCTACAGTTGTTATTGGAGGATTGTTTACAGCAACCCTTTTGACAATGGTTGTATTGCCTGTTCTATTTAAAATGTTTGATAAAAATCTGACTAAAGATGAATAAGATATATAGAATTGCTTGTTTGGGAATTATGTGTATGGCCGTTTCTTTGGTTTTTTCCCAAAATAATTCAGAATTAGACAATCTAATAAAAATAGCTCTTATCAACAATAAAGGGTTAAGTTCTTATCAGTTGCAAACCGATGCATCGAAAGCAGCCATTAGTTCAGCTTTTGATTTCGATAAAACAACAGTCTATTACGGATATGATGAGAATAATATAGCCCCCAATGATAAAGCTTTACGTGTGTTTGGTGTTGAACAAAGATTTTCTTTTCCTACAGTGTATGGTGCTCAACGGAGAGTATATAAATCTCAATGGGAGCAGAGTAAAATGGTGTATGAAATTCAAAAAAACAAGCTGGAACTTGAAATATCATTGGTTTATGAACAAATTGTATATACTCAGAATAAGGAGGAGCTGTACAGTCAACTGGATAGTCTTTATACAGCTTTTTCAAAAGCCGGTGAGCGAAAATTTGAGTTAGGGGAATCTAACTATTTGGAGAAGATTACTGCTGAGACTAAATCAAAACAGATTCATACTCTTTTAATACAATTAATAAAACAAAAAGAAAAGCTCTATGAACAGTTGAGGTCACTCATACAGAGTGAAGATGATTTCCTTGTAATAAATAAAGAGCTAAAGATGTTATATTTGGATGATGTAGCTACCGGTAGAGAAATACAAAAGAGTTATTTAGAAACAATAAGTAATACTTTTGCCTCTCAATTAAAACTACAAAATCAAAACTGGCTACCCGATTTGAGTGTAGAATTATTCACCGGAACAAATAAAGAGTTAGGATATAGACAAAACGGGTTCCAGATTGGAGTAGCCATCCCTTTGTTTTTTAGTGGAAATATTTCTAAACGAAAAACGGCTAAACTTGAACAGGATAGTTGGATGGCTATGAAAAGCAATCGTGAGATACAAATGGAGAGTTATTATATGCAGAAACAAGCAGAGCTTAATCAGCATAAAGAAATGATAAAATATTATATGGAGAATGGGCAGTTGCTATCAAAAGAGATATTAAAAACTGCTGATATGAGTTACAAAAATGGTGAAATAGATTTCTTTCAGTACATTCAGAGTATGGAGAATGGAATTAGTATTGAAGTAGACTATTTAGATAATGTTCTTTCCTATAATAAATCCTATTTAGAGTTACACTATTTTAATTTTAATGAGTAATGAAAATGCATACCTATTATATATCCTTAGTGTTGATTGTTCTATCTTTTTATTCTTGTGGTAATGGAAGAAATACCTCGGCAGAAGAAATGGAAAAAGAAGATTCTTCACTACTAGAGGTTACACAAGATCAGTTTAATTCCATTAAGATGGAGATATCTACATTGCTGGAAAAGGAGTTTCATAATACGATAAAAGCATCAGGGAAAATAGATGTGCCGCCCAAAAATAGGGCAAAAGTAACCTCTTTGATAAGTGGTTATGTTAAATCTACAAGCCTATTAGTTGGAGATAAAGTAAGTAAGGGGCAGCCACTTTTAACTCTTGAAAGTCCGGAGTTTATTGATTTGCAACAGTCATATCTTGAAGCAGCGAGTCAAATGAAATACTTGAAGTCGGAATATGAAAGGCAAAAAACTTTGTTTGAAGAAAATATAGCCTCACAAAAGAAGTTTTTTGAAGCCGAAAGTGCATATAAACAATCTAAAGGTACCTACGAGAGTCTTCGTCAGAAGTTAAATCTACTTCGTGTAAATTTTAATCAAGTAGAGCAAGGAAATTTTTCATCACAAGTTACAGTTTTTTCTCCCATATCAGGAGATATTACTGCTGTTCATATAAGTATAGGAATGGCTGTTTCTCCAACCGATGTTATTGTGGAAATTGTTGAAACACAAGCTATGCATTTAGAGTTAGCTGTTTTTGAAAAAGATGTTTTAAATCTTGACGTTGGGCAGAAAATTAAGTTCTCAATTCCACAGATTGGTGCACAGGAGTTTGAATCTCAAGTTTCACAAATAGGGAAGTCTGTTGGAGGGAATGATCGTGTTATCAATGTGTATGCTTCTTTGGAGAATGAAACGAAGAAGAACCTACTTACAGGTATGTTTGTAGAAGCTCAGCTTATAACAGGAACCCGTAAAGCTTTTAGTGTTCCTTTTGATGCCATTACTACCGAAGAAGGTAATCACTTTCTATTAGTGTTTGAATCTGAAAAAGAGGGAGTCTATACTTTCCGTAAAACCCTAGTAGAAATAGGTGAAAGGAATGATGATTGGATAGAGGTTATACCTTGTGAAAACTGCAATACAGAAACAAGGATTTTAATAAAAGGTGTTTATGATGTAATTTAAATGATGCGTATGTTAAAGCTGAACAGAAGAATGAATGAAATCATATAGAGGTATTTGTCTTGTGCATAGCACCACAGTTTGTATCTTAGGGGAGTAACCAAAATCTCCAACCACTCCAATAGTCCTTGTAGTGTTCTTGAAAGTTTTTTAGATAATCAATCACGGGGTATATTTCTTTCATATATTCCTCTTGATTGTTAATTACAACCCAGGATTTTTCATTCAAGTTCCATAGAAGATATTCTCCCGGAATAAAGCCATCATTTATTTTAGCATATAGTCTGTTTGCCCCGTAATAAAAATCAGATATGCCAATCTGATTTCCATTCTCATCTTCTAAATAGGTATTGATAGCATTAATTTGCTTAACCTCTTTTTGGTTTCCTATAGGAATCCTTGCGAAATCACCAAGTCCGTGATTTCCCCAATAGGAAAAAGAAAAGAGAAACAGAACGATATAGATAATTGAAAAAAGTGGAAAACGAAAAGTTCGGAACTTATTTAATATAATTTTTCTTTGTGTAGCAGGTGAATGTATTTTGTTTATCGCCCAAATGAATCCAATAATTATATAAGTATAAAAAACAGATAAAATACCGATTTTTATTATCACAAAAAACAAATGAAATAGACTTTCCATATTGTGTTTCTTTTTCCTTTTCGTTTTATTCTTCGTCTAATATTATAATTTTTTGAAAACTATGCAGAGCAATATAGTGAATCATATAAGGCCACATTTCGTTACCTATAGCCTTAGAAAACATTCCTAAATTTGAAGTAAACTCGAATGCTCCTTCCTCCGTCTTTTGAATATCGGATTTGTATTCGAGATGATCCTTACAGAAACTTTTAAATATAAAAGAGACTTTCATATTTTTATCCATCTCTTCTTCTGTTATACCAAAAGTAGAAAGACAAAAATACCCCACAATGGTGTTTTCTTCACCCTCATCTTGAAACAAATGAGATTTATTAAACATATCAACAATTTCAGAGAAACCCTCAAAAGCAATAACAGAAATAGTATAATTTACGGAATCTACAGGGTGAAGTTTTAATGTGAATTTGCTTCCAAGAGGAAAAGAAAACCCTTCTGTAGGTGGAGTAGGTAGATCTTGTGCTGAGATTGATATGGAAACAATGCCTAATAGAGCAATTAAAATATTTTTCATGGCTTGTTGTTTTGTTTTAGAGTTAAGTAAACCATACTACTTTATAACCCCTTAATTTATTCCTTCTTACTTAACATAATAGAATAAAAATAAATCAGTTATTACTATAAATATAAATAAATTTTACACCTTGGCAAACATTTTAATCTTATGAAGTGATGCTAATTATGATTCTTGTTATACCTTTAGTTAAGGTTATAAAAACGAATGATAGCATTAAGTTGTAATAAGTAAATGAAAACAAACAGGATGATGCCTCAGTTCTTTGAGAAATATGAGCTAATGGAATTACTCTTAAAAAACCTCAAAAGAGTAGGAGAGAGGTACCTGTTAAAAAAAATGTTACCTGATTTTTCGGAAGAAGATGTTTTGGATATGGAGTTTGGACAACATTGCAGATATGCTATTAAAAATGGTGCTCATTCGATAGTGTTTTTCTTAAGACTATTCATGTTTTCTAAGGTATAAACTATAAATAACAGAGATTATGATAAAAGATAAGTCTTATTATTTGTATAGGTTGTTTTTGTGTTTCTTTGAATACAAGAATTACTTTTTCTAATGTTAGTGAAATTATACCTACCCTAGATACATTACATAGTAGTTTGGATTTTACAAATAAAAAAAAGAGTGTCTTTTTTAAAATCAATAATGCATCCTAGGGTATCTATGAAATACATAAAGATACAATCAAAGCATTTCTTCTAGAAAATCTTTCTGGTTGTGAAGGTACTCGGAAAAATATTGTAACAGACACTTCTGTTGTATCCTGAAAAGAAGAACTGAATAAAATATATACATCCAACTCAGACAAACAATATGGATAAAAAGACTCCCTTAATATACCCTCTTCCATATTCTATTATGTAGTAGAAAAGAGAGATAGTACGGAATGTCCATACCTTGAAAATAAATGGTTCTACTAGAAAAACACAACTAAAAATAGCGCCCCTTAAAAAATATTCTTTTAATCCTTTCTACAATAAACTATAATTCGATGTAAATAAGGTGCTATATTCAATTTTGCAGTTTAGTTTTTGACTTTGTTTTATTTTGCAATTAATTTCCTTTGGAAATTTGTTTTTGTGATAAATAACCTTTATGTTTGCAGTTAGTTTCCGTTGGATATTATTTCTAAATAAACTAAACTGTGTGATTATGAAATATGTAAGTAAATTAAGCCTGATTATCGTTGCTTTTATACTGTTTAAAACAAGTATCAAAGCACAAGAATCAAAATACCTCTCCATCTCAGAAGCTGTAGAAGTTGCTACAGAGTTTAACAGTAATGTAAAAATAGCAGAACTGGAAAGGAAAGTGTCAAATGCAAATTACAGACAAACAGATGCTATCTTCTTACCTCAAATTGAATTAGGGTATACAGCATTAAGTACTAACAATCCATTAAATGCTTTTGGTTTTTTATTGCAACAGCAAACCGTTACACAAATGGATTTTGATCCTAATAAATTAAATAACCCTGGTAATTCCAGAGACTTTTCCGCAAAAATGGAAGCTAAATTACCTCTATTAAATGTAGATTTAATTTATGCCAGAAAAGGAGCTAAAGCACAAGAGGAAGTCCATAGGTATAAAGCACAACGAACTAAAGAATATATTGAGTTTGAAGTGAAAAAGGCCTATAGTCAGTTGCAGTTTTCATATGAAGCTGAGGGGATATTGCAAAAATCACTAGCAGATGTAAAACAAATATATCAGGCAGTAAATAATTTTTACGAGCGTGGCTTAATTCAAAAATCAGATGTTCTTAATGCTCAAGTACAGGTAAATACACTGGAAAGTGCACTTGCAAAAGCGGAAAGTAACATATATAATGCCTCCGACGGATTGCACTTTTTGATGGGGACTGCAGATGATATGCTTTATCAGACTGATTCTTTAGTTCAGAACAGTTCCTTTTCGTTAAACCATTTGGTCTCTACCGGTCGTGCTGACTTTATGGCATTGAGCAAAGCGGTAGATGCTACTCATATGATGGTGAAATCATCAAAAATGGCATTTATTCCACGGATTAATGCTTTTGGTGGTTATCAGTTTAACGATGTTATGCCTTTTAAATTTGGGGCTGATTCTTACTTAGTGGGCATTAATATGAGTTGGACAATTTTTTCAGGAAATAAAAATAGAAATCAAATAAAGTCTTATAAGTTCCAGAAGGAAAAGATGCAAGAAGAGCTTTCTTCTCAGTTAAAGCAAGGCCAATTGGATATTGATAAGACTAATAGAGAGTTAAAGGATTTGCAGTTGGAAATAGACAAGCAAAGAACTAGTGTGGCACAAGCAGATGAAGCGTTACGAATAATGAGTAACAGACACACAGAGGGACTTGTAAGTACAACAGACTTACTGATGTCTCAAGCACAACAAGCACAACAAAAATTACAATTGGCTCAGGCTATTATGTCATATAACATCGCTCAAGCGTATTCAGAATTTTTATCAAAATAAACAATTAGACAATTATATAAAGATATGAAAACACTAAAAATTATACTATTAGGAATAGTAGGAGTTGCAACTCTATATTCGTGTTCTTCGAGTGAGAAAAAAAACAAAGGAACAGAAACGATACAAGTAAAAGTATATCCTCTAGCAGAAGTGAATGATAACAGTTTCTCGTTAAGTGGAGAAGTAGTTGCGAAACAAACGGTGAATGTAAGTACACGTATGATGGGGTATATTAATAAAATATATGTGAAACCCGGCGATAGAGTTTCACAAGGACAGTTACTTGTTTCAATTAGCAATGATGATATACTAGCCAAAAAATCGCAAGTACAAGCAATGATTAATGAGGCGGAAGCTGCTGCTCAAAATGCACAACGTGATTATGAGCGCTTTAAGATACTACGTCAGCAAAACAGTGTTTCTGATAAAGAATTGGAAAATGTTTCTCTTCAAAACACCTCTATGCAGTCTAAGTTAGAGATGGCTCGCCAACAAATGAATGAAGTAAATGCTATGCTAGCCTATGCAAATATACGTGCTCCTTTTTCCGGAGTGGTTACTCAGAAAATGGCAGATGAGGGGAATATGGCAAATCCAGGGATGCCTATTTTAACAATGGAACAAAACAGTGAATTACAAGTGGTGGCATCTGTTCCCGAGAATTATATTCGGAATGTAAAGGTGGGTGATGTTACTCAAATTACATTGAAATCAATGAATGAAACACTGGATGGAAAAATAGTAGAACTCAGTCCATCTGCATATAGAGCCGGAGGGCAATATGCAATGAAAATTGCAATTGATGCACAAGAGAACAAAAATATTCGTGCCGGAATGTATGCTAGTATTCGCATACCCAATGCGTCTGGACAAAGTAAAACAGGCAAAGTAATGATAGATGGCTCGTCAATTATTTATCGTGACCAGCTTACCGGCGTTTATGTGGTTAATGAAGAGAATATTGCCAGTTTACGCTGGGTACGTTTGGGTAGTGAGTTTGGAGACAAGATGGAAGTGCTTTCCGGTCTGAAAGGAGATGAGAAAATTATTCTTGAAGCTGAGGGTAAATTATATAATGGAGTTAAAGTTTCTGTAACCAATTAATAGTAGAGATTATGCAAAACGGAATATCAGGAAAAATAGCCAGTGGATTTATCACTTCCAAGCTAAGCATTTTGCTTATGTTTGCTTTTACCATTCTTGGGCTATTCAGCATATTTTTTATTCCTCGTGAGGAGGAACCACAGATTGAAGTGCCGATGGCTGATATTATGATTGGCTATCCGGGAGCTTTACCTGTTGAAGTGGAATCTACAATAACGCAACCGATAGAAAAAACAGTATCGAATATTAAAGGAGTAGAACACGTTTATTCTACCTCGATGAATGGGATGGCAATGCTTACTGTGCAATTTTTTGTAGGTGAAGATGTAGAACGATCTCTAGTTAAACTCTATAATGAGTTGATGAAAAATATGGATCAAATGCCTCAAGGGGTAACAATGCCCTTGGTAAAGACTAGAGCCATAGACGATGTACCTGCATTGGCATTTACTCTGTGGAGTGATCAGTTGGGCGATTATCAACTGCGTCAAGTGGCAGAAGTTGTGGGTAGTGAGATTAAGAAAGTAACCGATGTGGCCCAAGTAAACATCATTGGAGGTCAGCGTAGAGAGCTAAAAATTATCTTAGATAAAGATAAAATGGCAGGCAATAAAGTTGACTTTGGTATGTTGACACAATCTTTGCAAGCCAATAACAGTCAAATGCAGAGTGGAAGTCTTGTTTCCGGAGACGTTGTCTATTCTGTTCAAACAGGAAACTTCTTTTCCAGCGCCGATGAGGTGAAGAATATAATTGTAGCTGTAAACAATAACCAGCCTGTTTATTTATATCAAATAGCAGCAATAGAAGATGGTCCCGAGGTACCCAAACAATATGTTTCTTTTGGATATGGAGCAGCATCGGTAGAAAAAGAGCTGATGTCCGATGATTATTCTGCAGTAACTATTTCCATAGCCAAGAAAAAAGGAACAGATGCAATGGCGTTGGCAGACGTCATCATTGATAAGGTGGAGTACTTAAAGAAAGATGTTATTACGAGTGACATCAATGTGGAGGTAACCCGCAATTATGGTGAGACTGCT
Source organism: uncultured Bacteroides sp. (assembly GCA_964583185.1). Classification (GTDB taxonomy): domain Bacteria; phylum Bacteroidota; class Bacteroidia; order Bacteroidales; family Bacteroidaceae; genus Bacteroides_E. Next base: position 27,987 of record CAZOVL010000019.1, read on the forward strand.
TCTCAAAAAGTAACGGAACTTTTATGGCACTTAATAATAGCCATTATAGCTGTAACAGGTATTGTTGTTCTAGCTATGGGCTGGCGTGGCGGATTGGTTGTTTTCCTCTCTGTGCCGGTAACTTTTGCACTGACTCTATTTGCTTACTATTTCCTGGGTTATACGCTGAATCGCATCACCTTGTTTGCTTTGGTGTTTGTAACGGGTATTGTAGTAGACGACTCTATTGTGATTGCTGAAAATATGTATCGTCATTTTAAGATGAAAAAGTTACCTCCATTACAAGCTGCCATCTATGCCATTAATGAGGTGGGTAACCCCACTATATTGGCAACCTTTACAGTGATTGCTGCTGTTTTGCCTATGGCGTTTGTATCGGGGATGATGGGGCCATATATGAGTCCTATGCCTATTGGAGCATCCATAGCAATGATTTTCTCTTTGTTAGTAGCTTTAACACTCACCCCCTATTTTGGTTATTTGTTTTTGAGACAAACAAAGAAAAAAGAGAGTGAGGAGACTGAAGAGGTAAAAGTTTTAGAGCAAACTAGAATATATAAACTATATGCTAAGTTAATAACCCCTCTATTGGATAACCGTAAAAAACGTTGGGGTTTTATGATTGGTTTAACCATTGTGTTGCTAAGCTCTTTTGTATTGTTTTATACTAAGTCTGTTCCGGTAAAGATGTTACCTTTCGATAATAAGAATGAGTTTCAGGTGGTAATTGATATGCCCGAAGGAACTACATTAGAGCGAACATCGGCTGTAACTAAAGAGTTGGCTGCTTATTTGAGTCAAAATGAAAAGGTGACCAGTTATCAGACGTATGTGGGAACATCTGCACCTATTAGTTTCAATGGCTTAGTTCGGCATTATGATATGCGAAGCAGTGAAAATGTGGCTGATATTCAGGTTAACCTGATTGATAAAAGTAAACGGAGCGAGCAAAGTCACGATATTGCAAGTGCTGTGCGTAATGATTTGCAGACTATTGGTGAAAAATACGATGCCAATGTAAAAGTGGTAGAGGTTCCACCCGGACCACCGGTTATGTCGACTATTGTTGCTGAAATTTATGGACCGGATTATAACCAACAAATTGCTGTAGCTAAAGAGGTGAAAGATTTATTGACAAATACAGCCAATGTGGCCGATGTAGATTGGTCGGTTGAAGATGATCAGATAGAATATAGATTTGCGGTAAATAAGGACAAAGCAATGAAGTTAGGTATACCCACGGGACAAGTGGTGCAAAATATGTATGCAGCTTTATCGGGGATGCAAGTAGGAGTGCTTCACCAACCATCGTCAATCAATCAGGTGGGTATTGTTCTTCAGTTACCCGAAAAAGATAAGTCTGAATTGGACGATTTATTTGGATTAAAAGTTATCAATCAACAGGGAATGGCTATTCCGATAGGAGATTTGGTGGATGTGAAAGAAGAAATAAAAGCAAAAAGTATTTCACGTAAAAATCAAAAACGAGTAGTGTATGTACTAACGGAAGTAGCTGGTGATTTGGAAAGTCCTATTTATCCAATAACAGAGGTGTCGGATAAGTTGAGTGAAATAAAATTGCCCGAAGGCTATGTTCTCAATGAGGAATATACGCAACAACCCCTATTTGAAGATGATTTTTCATTAAAATGGGATGGTGAGTGGCAAATTACATATGAAGTATTTAGAGATTTGGGTTTGGCTTTCTTATTTGTGTTGTTAATTATATATGTATTAATAGTAGCTTGGTTCCAAAATTTCATTACCCCTTTAGTGCAACTTGCAGCTATTCCACTATCGCTTATTGGAATTATTATAGGGCATTGGATTATAGGAGCTTATTTTAGTGCACCCTCAATGATTGGGTTCATTGCATTGGCCGGGATTATGGTTCGGAATTCAATTCTGTTAATCGATTTCATTGATATTCGCTTAAAGGATGGAGAGACTCTGAAGCAAGCCATAATAGAAGCCGGAGCTGTACGTTCAATTCCTATTGCTCTAACAGCGGGAGGAGTTGTTTTAGCTGGTGTTGTGATTTTATTCGACCCTATTTTTCAGGGGTTAGCCATCTCTTTGATGGGAGGAACTATTACTTCAACTCTGTTGACATTAATAGTAGTACCCTTATTGTATTTTAAGATGTTGAAAAAGAAGATAAAATAAAAGGACTATGAAGTTATTAGTTGTATTGAGTATAAAAGAGTATGAACAACAAGTAGAAAAACTACTCGATAAGGCCGGATTGAACCGGTTTAGTGTAACCAACATCACAGGTTATAAAAAAGATAAAAAGAAAAAAGACTTCAGTTGGTTTGGTAACTGTATGGGGTGTGCAAAAACCAACTCTATTTTAATTTTTAGTTTTTCTCCTGAGGAGGTTGTTAATCAGGCTATTGTTGAAATAAATAATTATAACGAACAAGAGAAAGACCCTTTCCCCTTACACGCTTTTGTAATGGATGTAGAGAGCTTTTCAAGAGTTTAATTAAATAGATTATTTGCTATGAAACGAGAATATATAATAAGACTTGTTGCAGGTATAATGGTTTTGCTGGGCATATCATTAGCTTATTGGGTGCATATAGCTTGGTTACTGTTACCTGTTTTTGTAGGAGTGAATTTAATTCAATCCACTTTTTCTAATTTTTGTCCTCTGGAGGTGATATTGAAAAAGATGAATATTAAATAGTTGGCAGAAAGAAGTGGCGTAAGAATTAAATTAATGTAAAATGATTTTTTTTAAGTTGTTAATTCCATCCCCGTTTGTAGCTATGAGTTTGATTTTTGCAGACGGGGAGGTGAATTAATGAAAAAAGCAAAGAGGCTGAACCCATTGATGGGGCAGCCTCTTTGCTTTTGTATCTCTCCTTGCCTAACTTATAAAAGAATTATCAGGTAATTATTCCATTATCTGAGTTAAATCTTCCGGTATCTCCATATTACTACACTTTATTGTTTCTAATACTTTCTGTCCTTTGGGTGTTAAGATGAAATACATTTGTCGTTTATCTTGTTCTCCTATAATTCGTTTTATAAGGCCTTTCGTTTCTACTGATTTGATAACTTTGGATGTATTTGAATTTGTAAGTCCTAATAAAGTGGCTATTTCACTGGAGGAAAATTTGTTGTTGCTTAAAGAACACAACAAGGTTCCTTCGTTTAAACAAATATCATATCTTTTTTGAAAATCAGATTCAAATTCTGAGATAGAACGAAATAGATCTCTTATTTTGCATAACGTTTTAACTTGCTTGTTATCCATATCTTACTCCTTTCTTTCTTGATTAATTAGTTATACAAAGATACTAATATTATTTCTTATGGAAAATAGTTTTAAGTGAAATTATGTATTCACTTGATTGCGATATTCTTTAATTGAAATAAAACTCTATCTAAATAAAGAGCTCTTCAGTTTGCAAAATACAATGCCAAACAGAGGAATTATTTTGTAGTGTGTAGGTAAAGCAAAGATAAAATACAGATAAAGCTAAGCCAAGTATAGAAGTAAATTTTTTAGGCTGTAAAATGGGGTTAATTGTTTAATAAATGCTATTTTTATCCGTAATAATTAAACACCAACTAGTATTCTAAACTCCTAACAAACACCTTGTATAAGGTCTATTTGACCCGTTTAATGTTATGTTCAAACTGACATTGGTTCAAGAGAACAGAACTAGGATTAGAATTGACAAAAATCCACAGTAATTTATGAACAGAAAGATAATATATGCTATTGTTTTTATCCTTGCTTTTGGATTTTTAAACACGCTCTATAAATGGATTGAAAGTCCATATATTGGCTATCTGCTAGCTGCATTAGTATCTATACTTGCAAAAGTGGCCTATGATGCTGTTGAAAAACGAATATCTTTAAGTAAAGTGCGCTATACTCCTTCTAAAGTTACTCCCTATAGTGTAATGGGTGATAGGGGCAAGAAGGAGTATGGGTTTAATAAAGATTTATATTGTCGTTGTGAAGAGCGGACAGTGGATGGAAATTTGAATCAAGACTATAAAATAGCAGTACTGTTTGGAGGAGTAGGATCGGGTAAATCACGGGCTATTTATGAATATATAAAAACAAAAGGTCAAGATAAGTTTCAATATATTTATATTATTTCAAATGCAGAGACACTTAAAATAGTTAGAGAGGGGATTAGTTTAAGTAGGAAAAACAGTTTGATTGTTATTGATGATGTACATAAGTTCTATCCGGATCAGAAAGAAAACTTGCAAAAACTTTTTGAATCAGTATATAAAAGTAAATACCTGACAGCTATTGTTACCATTGCAACAGAAAACAATATGGGACTTGTTGTTAACAATATGGACTTCTTTTCCTATCTTAAAAAGTTAGATGTTGTATTAAAAAGAGCGGGTGAGGGCATTAAAAAAATTGAAATTGATGAAATCAAACGAAATGATGAAGTGCACAGGTGGTGTTTGGAAAATTTACGAAAGACTAGTTTTTCTCCAGTCATTGGAACCTATATAAAACCACTGGAAAGCCAAATTTCAAAAAAAACAGAGGAACTTTTTAAAAACGAAGATGCTGTTGATGTATTGGTGGCATACACCACGATTATAAAATTCAGAAAAGATAAAGGCCAATATATTCGATCTGTTTTTTTGATGTACATTGCCCAAAGAGCGTATAATACCACTAAAACACTGAAGAATTTTAGTGATGGATTGAAAGCCTTAGGTGAATTAGGTTATATTAAGCCTCCCAAAGACATTAAGTTACAATGTTTTGACCATCGAAGAGTTAAATACGATGAAGCTTTATCCAACATAACTCCGTTGATTGAAAAAAATCAGATTAACTGGGGTACTATGGATGAAAAGATTCAAATAAACGATAGCTATCTTTACTATACTTTTCTAGCTCAAGCTTCGTTAGGCGACAAACTAAAAACCAATACTACAGAGGATTATTTATTATATGGAAAAGATTGTGAAATTAGGCAAGTAGAAGCACTTATCAGAATAGATAAAAATAATCCTGAATATTATGGAAGAGCAGTAACAAAAGCCACCTATACCGATGAGGTCATTAGCCTTGTGAAACATCGTATGTTTGAACATCTTTTTATTCAACACGGAGATACCTATCTAGTTGATAAAAGTATAATTAACAATGAAGAAAAAGAAGATAATTTGGCTACATTGATTGCTGTTATTATAGGACGTTCAAAACATAAAAAGGTAGAGGATTATCAAAAAGAGATAGATGAATATTTTGCTATGGGAGTTGTCCCAACTATTAATACCGTGGGGGAATTATTTAGAATAGCACTTTATAACTACAATCTTAAAGATCAAATGCAAGAGTATGTCGATTTGTTGATGAAAAAACATAACATAGCTCCTAGCGTATATTATTATCAACGAATTGAAGAATTAAACTATGGCTTTAATGCTGAAAATATCAGAAAAGCTTGCTTATTAAGGCAAGAGGGGCTTGAAGACATAAAATCGTTTGATGTTTTTTGTAATGCAATTATACTCAAAGCAAAAACATTGGAAAGTCTGGATGCCCTTTTTGGCTCTGTTTTGACAACTGTAGACAATACTGTTCCTTATACTATTACTTTTAAAAAGAATAGTCTGCTTTCATTAATGGATAATTTTAAGAATACCCACGAGAGATCAAAATCAGATTTGATTATTTACCTTCTTAAAAAACTGTGTGCTAGTCCTCAACGAATTGCCCTTGAAGAAAGTTCTGCCTGTCCAACCGATGAAATTAATAGCAATCTGCAAAGTTTATTTATTGCAGCCATAGCGAAATGTGATAAATTTGACAAAGCCAAACAAGTCTATGATATAGGATTAGATATTCTCAATGTTAGAGAAACAAATGAAAAATATAAGAGAATATCAGCGATGTGCTTATTTGAAAAGATAAAAAGTATAAATGACTTTTTAATTTGCAATGAGATTTTTTTGAGTCTCAAAGATGAAGAAGCTACAGATGCAGATCTTAAATTGTTCAATAAGTTGTTAAACAATGCACCGACCTACGAGCTTGCAAGTGAGTTATTTACCAGTGCAGGAACAATCAATAATAAGTGCGACATATATACCATAAATGCACTTTTAAATGTAGCGAAGAAAGAATTTAAAAACTATGATGTTGAAAAATGGGCAAGAGAAGCTTTGAAAGTCGAAGAGTATAGAGCAGCGAAAGGTATTCTTTACGATGCGCATTATTTTTCTCGATTTTATGATATTGCCAATATATTCATTCAGGATAATAAACAACAGAGTTCTCTTTTTGAAGAGGTAAAACAAGTAATTAGTAAAAATAAAAAAGAAATAAAAAATACTGTTCTAGAAGCTCAGAAAATAAAAATCTCTACTACAGAAGCTGAGGTTTTACAAAAAGCCAAAAGGGTTTTAGAAGATATGCAAAAAGAGATTGTTGTTGAGTCTGATATTTGTTCTCATTTAATAAAAAAGGCAGAAGAGTTCAATAGTCCGGAGATGCTTGAAGTAATAAATGAAATCATTGAAAATGAAAGCAAAATTAATAGACCTAAAGTGCATTATTATTGTAACCGTTTTAAACACCAATTATTAAATGGTAAATACAATAAGGACGAGACTTACGATTTAGAACTTATAAAAAGTGATATTGAGAACTCACTACTTCATTTATTGCGAATAGGAGAAAATTTATATGAAAATAATTCTGATGTATTTTTTTCTGTAATGACTTTTCTTGATTTTGATGCAGCAAAAGACTTAGTTCTATTTGCTAAAGAAATATCAAAAAAATACAGCTACAATTATAAATTTGAAAAACTTTTCAGATCGGATTTAATCATCTGTTTAACTACAAGAATTGCAGTAGATGATTCATCGATGAGTAAAAAGCAAGTGGGAGAGATACAGTTGTTGATAAATAACAATCCAACACTGAAATTTAATGGTTATCAACGACGGACAATTAGTGCTGTGGCAAAAAAATCAAGATTCTTTATCTATTATCCATTGACCAATCCAAACAAAACCGTACGCTATCATTATTGGGATAATGAAATGGAAGAGGGGAGGATTCATAATGCGTTTGAGAATGACATTCAAACATTTATTAAATTAGATGTTTATGACATAGCTTGCAATCTAAACCGACAAGAAAAACTAGGGGATACGCGTATAATTCAGGCTTTAGAAGTTTTAAGCGAAAAAACGGATCGATTAGAACCATTCGTTAATAAGGACGGTTTTTTAATAAATCATTTTCGTTCGCAAGAAGCCGTTCAATTCAATCATTTCTTTGAGGCCTTTTGGTATCTGTATGCTTTTAAACCTGAACATAAAAAGAAATGGAAAAAACTGGCTGCACATTATGGATATATGATAGTTGAAACGAAGGATAAACAGTGATAATAAAAGGTTGTTTGACAAAATATTTGAATGTATTGTTGTTCTCTTGTTTTGAAGTTACTTTTTTGCTTTATTTTTTGTTTACTGTATGTTTTAATAATGTTGTAATGGCCACAATAACAGAATATTATAGGTTGTATTTTTTTATTCTCTTTGTTTGTTGAAGTTAGAAGTTCACTCGGTCCTAGACCGAAGGTCGTTCAGTCCTAGACCGATTACCCTTTGGTCCTAGACCGACAAGAGCTTAGTCCTAGACCGACAAGGAGGATGAAAATGAAGATGTATTTATTGTTGAATTATTTTACTTTTTGTTCCTTTTAGATTGAACCCAAATTACTTCTGTTTTTATTGTCATTAATTAATCATTCCATACACCTGCATAGTGTGTTTAATTCTTAACTTGGAAGGGTGAAGAATGATATAAGCCAAAAAGAGTTCTCAAAGCGTTGAGCAAACTCAATCTTACTTTTTTAGAAAAACTTTTATCGGACAGTAAAGATTATCTACATATAAATACGGATGTAATTGTTGTAGATCTATAAAATTTGTAGAAAAAGCGAGTATAAAGAAATTAGAACTCAAGAAACAAAGAAGAGGTATATGACTGGCAATGAATATTTAATTATTTATTATATTCACAGATATAATATATGAATAGGAGGGTATAAATGAGGAATGATTATAAAGTTGGCGATCTAATTTATGATGCAAGTATTTATGATGGAATGAATACTGATCTGGCTGATTTGGAGTTTTACAAACGATGGCTGCCCAAAAGTAAGAATGCTAGAATACTTGAACTTTGTTGTGGAACAGGTAGGCTTACTATTCCTATAGCACACGAAGGGTATGATATAACTGGAGTTGATTTTACCCTCTCTATGCTTGAACACGCGAAAGTAAAGGCCTGCGAAGCAGGATTGGAAATTGAATTTATAAAAGCAGAT
>CAZOVL010000020.1:0-35887 GCA_964583185.1 uncultured Bacteroides sp.
ATTTTATTAAGAGTCATAACATTCACATTAATAGAAAACTAAACCGATAAAATAGATTTAAAATCACTATATTTGCATCTTGTTGAGGAGACGTGAAAACAGGTTCATACTGTAGAGTTATTAACAAAGGACACTAGTTATGAACAGATTACAAAAAGAGTAGAATAAAAAATAGGTCTTTTTATTTTTAATCATTTATTTCACGAAAAATAAATTAATTGGATTAATATGGGAAAAATAATTGCTTTAGCCAACCAGAAAGGTGGAGTAGGAAAAACAACAACTACCATCAACTTGGCCGCTTCACTTGCCACACTGGAGAAAAAAGTGTTGGTCGTTGATGCAGACCCTCAAGCCAATGCCTCATCTGGACTAGGAGTAGACATTAAACAATCTGAATTTACCATTTATGAATGCATCATAGATCGCATTGATGTGTACAAAGCCATTCATAATACGGAAATTCCAACACTTGATGTTATTTCTTCCCATATAAATCTGGTGGGAGCTGAAATTGAAATGCTCAATTTACCAAACAGAGAAACCATATTAAAGGAGGTTTTAACACCTCTAAAAGAAGAATATGATTTTATTCTAATCGATTGTTCGCCATCCTTAGGTTTAATTACTGTAAACTCATTGACAGCTGCAGACTCAGTAATTATACCGGTACAGGCAGAATATTTTGCCCTAGAAGGGATTAGTAAATTATTGAACACTATAAAAATAATTAAGTCGCGCTTAAACCCCAACTTAGAAATAGAAGGTTTTCTTCTTACAATGTTTGATTCCAGATTGCGTCAAGCCAATCAAATTTATGATGAAGTGAAGAAACACTTCCAAGAGCTGGTATTCAAAACCATCATTCAACGAAATGTTAAACTCAGCGAAGCACCAAGTTATGGATTACCTGCCATTTTATATGATGCAGACTCTACAGGAGCACAAAATCATTTAGCTTTGGCTAAAGAGATATTAAAAAACAATTAAAAACATTTTAGACAAATAGAAATGGCAAAAGGAAGAAACACATTAGGGCGCGGGTTAGATGCATTGTTATCAATAGATAGCATCCAGACAGAGGGTTCTTCTTCTATTAACGAAATAGAGTTGTCAAAAATAGCCATTAACCCCAAACAACCTCGAAGAGAATTTGATCCGGATTCTTTAAACGAATTGGCTGCATCTATTGCTGAAATAGGTATTATACAACCCATTACACTACGTAAGTTATCGGACAATGAATATCAAATCATTGCCGGTGAACGCAGATATAGAGCCTCACAAAAAGCAGGATTAAAAAGTATTCCGGCATACATCCGCACAGCAGATGACGAGAATATGATGGAAATGGCTTTAATAGAAAACATCCAAAGAGAAGACTTAAACTCGGTGGAAATTGCTCTGGCCTATCAGCACCTAATTGATGAATATAAACTTACGCAAGAACGATTAAGTGAGCGCATAGGTAAAAACCGAGCTACCATAGCTAATTATTTACGTTTGTTAAAACTACCCGCCTCTGTTCAAATGGCTCTACAGAACAGAGAAATAGATATGGGACATGCACGTGCCCTACTCACTTTAAAAGAGCCTAAACTACAAGTTAAAATTCTAAAGGAGATTCAAAAGCACGGGTACTCGGTACGTAAGGTAGAGTCTATTGTTAGAGAGTTAAATGCTGAAGGAAACGAAGAAAGCAAAACACCAACACAACCTAAAAAAACAAAAGAAGAGTTTAACTTATTAAAAAAACATCTTTCAGGTTTCTTTGATACAAAAGTTCAAGTATCTTGCTCAAATAAGGGGAAAGGGAAAATAAGTATCTCTTTTGCCAATGAGGAAGAGTTAGAGCGTATTATGGAGATCTTCGACTCACTAAAAAATAGATGAAAGGAATTAAAATACAATTTACATATTGGGCTCTAATCATATCGTTCGGTATAGTACAGACCCTACAACTCTTTTCTGTAGAAGCTTTGGCACAAACAAATGCCAATGACTCGGTTGTTATTGTACCAGAACCTCCAACAGATAGCATAGATTTACCCGACTCATTAATAACAAAAACTATTCTTACCGTGGATAGCCTAGGAAAAGATAGTGTAAATCAAGCTGATTTAGAAAAACCAATAATAGCACAAATACCAGACACAACACAACTACCCAAACCTATGAAACAATGGGTTCCTAATCCAACCAGAGCGACTTGGCTTGCTGTGGTTTTTCCTGGTGCAGGACAGATATATAATCGTAAATACTGGAAACTTCCTATCTTTTATGGTGGATTTGCAGGTTGTGCCTACGCTTTAACATGGAATAACAATATGTATAAAGACTATTCCAGAGCGTATAGAGATTTAATGAGTGGTGACCCCACTAAAAAAAGTTATGAAGATTTACTTCCTCCCAATCACGGCTACTCTCAAAGCCAGTTAGAAACTGTTTTTAAGAATAGAAAAGATAGATTCAGGAGATATAGAGATCTTAGTATATTTGCTTTTATAGGAGTATATATTTTATCTATTATTGATGCGTATGTAGATGCAGAATTATCGAATTTTGATATTACTCCTGATTTAAGTATGCGTATTGAACCAGCTATTATGAACAATCAAATTACTCCACAACGTGCCTCTAGTAAATCGGTTGGTTTACAGTGCAGTTTCACTTTTTAAGGAATTATTTAGACAATGAAAAAAAACACTCATAACCTCATTTTATTTTTTGCTTTACTTTTCTTTTCTATTCAGCTAAATGCACAAAGCGTGGAAGTTGAAATTAAGACAAATGGTGATGTAAAGAAAGAAAATATAGAGTTACCTCAAGGGATGACCTACCCCATGGATAGTCTTTTAAAGGATTGGCATGTTAAAACCTATATCGATATAAACGAAAACTGTAAAACATCCTCTTCAAATCCACAATTCAATGACTCCGTTTACATTGACAGGCTACAACGTATTCCGGCAATTATTGAAATGCCTTACAATCCCATAGTTCGCAAATTCATTGATATGTATACTGAACGACTAAGAAATCAGGTTTCTTATATGTTGAGTATGAGTAATTTTTATATACCTATCTTTGAAACAGCTCTTGACACTTACAACTTACCTCTTGAATTAAAATACCTTCCCATCATTGAATCGGCATTAAACCCTTCTGCTGTATCCAGAGCCGGTGCTTCCGGACTGTGGCAGTTTATGATTGGAACAAGCAAGTTATATGGTTTAGAAACAAACAGCTTAATTGATGAACGAAAAGACCCTGTAAAATCCACTTGGGCTGCAGCTAGATATTTAAGCGACTTATATGAAATATACAAAGACTGGAACTTAGCTATTGCTGCCTATAATTGTGGTCCCGGTAATGTAAATAAAGCCATACGAAGAGCAGGAGGGGAAACTGATTATTGGAAAATTTACCCATTCCTTCCCCGAGAAACTCAAGGTTATGTGCCTGCCTTTATTGCAGCAAACTACGTGATGCACTATTATTGTGATCATAACATTTGTGCATTGGAAACCAATGTACCGGCTAATACAGACACCATACAGGTTACTCAAAATCTTCATTTTAAACAAATTGAAGAGCTTTGCGGTATGAATCCTAATGAACTTAAAAGTTTAAATCCACAATATAACACACAAGTTATACCGGGAGATATCAAGCCTTATACACTGCGTCTGCCTTTAGATCAAATAAATAGTTTCATTGAGCAACAAGATACGATCTATAACCATCGATCGGATGAGTTATTCCGTAGAAGAGCACAAGTAGCTGCTACACCTAAGGTACAAGCAGCACCCAAAAGACAATCGCCTGCTACTGCACAAGGCAAACTTACTTACCACAAAATAAGAAAAGGAGAGACACTCTCTACCATTGCTGAGAAACATAAGGTTTCAGTTAATCAAATCAGACAATGGAACAACATTCGGGGTAATAAAATAATTGCAGGAAAAAATCTAAAAATATATAAGTAAAATAAAGACACTCATATTACATAAAAGCTTGCTTCATAGTAATATTTGTTTATTTTTGTATTAGCTTGTTAAATGAAGAATGCTTTTATATGGACACAATAGAAAAAAACAAGAAGTTAATAGAAGATGAGAAAAAAGTTAATCAAGCTTTTCAAGAACTGATAGAAGATTACTTAGCTACCAATCATAGAAAACGGGTTGAGATTATAACCAAAGCTTTTAACTTTGCTAAACAAGCACACAATGGAGTAGAAAGAAAATCGGGAGAACCGTACATTATGCACCCCATTGAAGTGGCTAAAATTGTATGCAATGAAATTGGGTTAGGTTCAACATCCATTAGTGCAGCTTTACTTCATGATGTAGTGGAAGACACTGACTATACAGTGGAAGACATAGAAAACATCTTTGGCCCTAAAATAGCATTAATTGTTGATGGCTTAACCAAACTTTCAGGAGGAATCTTTGGAGAACACGCATCGGCACAGGCTGAAAACTTCAAGAAGCTACTGCTCACAATGTCTAATGACATTCGGGTGATTCTTATAAAAATAGCAGATAGACTTCATAATATGCGTACTTTAGGTGCCTTATTACCTTCTAAACAGTACAAAATAGCAGGGGAAACTCTTTACATCTATGCTCCTTTGGCTAATCGCTTAGGCTTATATAAAATAAAAACAGAACTCGAAAACTTAAGTTTTAAATATGAACACCCGGAAGAGTATGCTGCCATTCAGAAAAAACTAGATGACACAGCTGCTGAGCGTGACGAAGTATTTAAGACTTTCACGGCTCCTATCCGAAAAAGTCTGGATAAAATGGGAATGGAATATGAGATTATAGCTCGTATTAAATCTGTTTATTCCATTTGGCGTAAGATAGAAACCAAGAATATTTCTTTTGAGGAAATTTACGATATTCTAGCCGTTCGTATCATTTTTGAACCCAAAAGTCTAGAGGAAGAGTTAAACGATTGTTTTGATATTTATGTAACCATATCAAAAATATACAAACCTCATCCTGATCGAATTAGAGACTGGGTTAGTCATCCTAAAGCCAACGGATACCAAGCTCTGCATGTTACCTTAATGGCTAATAACGGTCAGTGGGTTGAAGTTCAGATTCGTAGTAAACGTATGAATGATATTGCAGAACAGGGTTTTGCTGCTCACTGGAAATACAAAGAAGGAGGCGGAGGTGAAGATGAAGGAGAATTGGAAAAATGGCTAACTACCATTAAAGAGATTTTAGAAGACCCTCAGCCGGATGCAATAGACTTCTTAGATACTATTAAGTTAAATCTGTTTGCTTCTGAGATTTTTGTGTTCACTCCCAAAGGGGATATTATGACAATGCCTCAGAATTCAACCGCATTAGATTTTGCTTTTTTACTCCATACAGATATAGGCTACCATTGTATTGGGGCTAAAGTCAATCACAAATTAGTTCCAAGAAGCCACGTATTATTGAGTGGTGATCAAGTGGAGATTTTAACCTCTAAAACGCAACGGATTGAGCCAGAATGGATCAACTATGCTACGACTGCAAAAGCCAAAAATGCCATCGTATCTTATTTGCGTAAAGAGGAGAGGCAATATCAAAAGAAAGGAGAAAAAATACTAAACAACTTTTTGGAAAAAGAAGGGCTTGAAGCTGATTCTGCAATAATTGATAAATTAATTAATTTCCATAAAGCAAAAAACAAGAACAACCTACTGGCTTCCATAGGAAAGAAAACCATTCTGCTAGGAGATAACCAGAAGAACTTTTTAAAAGGAAAAACAAATCCCGGTTGGATGAAATTTCTCTCTTTCTCTTTTGGAAATAGCAAAGAAGAAAGCAATAAAGAGGGCGAGAAAAAAGAAATTCAAGGTATCAATTTAAAAGAAACAGTTAAGGTTACAGAAGATTCATTAAGAGAAAATTACAAAATTGCTCCTTGCTGTCAACCTATTCCAGGAGATGATGTTTTTGGTTTCTTACAAGAAGATGGAAACATTATTATCCATAAACGCCAATGCCCAATTGGCCTTAAGTTAAAAAGTAGCTTTGGCAACCGCATCATTGCAACCGATTGGGATACACACAAAGAGTTATCTTTCTTAATTTATCTTTACGTTAAAGGAATAGACAACATCGGTTTATTAAATAAAATAACAGAAGTTATATCCAAAGAGATGAATGTCAATATCCGAAAAATTAATGTTGAAACAAATGATGGCATCTTTGAAGGGAAAATTCAACTTTATGTACACGATGTGGATGATGTTAAGAAAATAACAAACAACTTACGCAAAATAAAAGACATTAAAGTAGTGAACCGTATAGAAGGTTAAAACTCGGTATCAACAGTTTTGCGTTTTAATCTAGTGCTTTAAGAATACCTTTAAGCTCATCTTGAATGTTTGTCAATCGTTGAATGACTTCTACTTGTCGGGTCGTTGCATCTTTTTTATACTCTAACTGCTGACGGGCACCTTCTAGTGTCATCCCTTTTTTACGCAATAAATAGTGAATGGTACTCACCAACTCAATATCTTTTTCCTGATATTGACGAGTACCCCCTTCTGTTTTTTTAGGAGATAAGTTTTTAAACTCTTTCTCCCAATAACGAAGCGTGGATTCTCTAAGATCAAACATTTGAGCAACCTCCGCTATGGAATAAAACAGTTTTACGTTTTTTTTATCCTTACTGTCCGTACTCATAAAGCATTTTTTTCTTAGGATTAATCATAAACTTTACCGTGGTTAGCAGCAATCTGAATCATCTTATCATAATCCTCTGCACTTAAATCCATAAAGTAATAATTTACCGGGTTTACCACCTTACCCTTTAGGTGAACTTCATAGTGCAAATGAGGTCCTGTACTTTTCCCCGTAGAGCCTACTCCGCCTATCACCTCTCCACGCACCACTTTTACACCCCGTTTTACATTAATACTTCTTAAATGGGCATATAATGTTTTATATCCAAAACCGTGATCAATCACAATGGTATTACCATATCCGGTTTCCCACCCCGCTTTTTCTACAACCCCATTTCCTGTGGCATATACATCGGTACCGGGACTAGCTGAAAAATCCATACCCGCATGAAATTTAGGAGTGCCATAAATGGGATCAATACGTGTTCCATATCCGGAAGCGGTTTGTTTTAAATCCTTATTAGAGATGGGTTGTATAGCAGGAACACATAGAATTCGCTCTTCGTGATTCTTTAATAACTCAACCACGTCATCAAAAGACTTGGACTGAACATAAAGTTGCCTATCAAACACATCTAATTTTTGAGTTGTCTGAACTACTAATTCAGCATTGGGTAAATTCACCAACGCCTCGTAACGATTTGTTCCACCATAGCCAGCCTGACGAATAGCCGGATCAACAGGCTCTGACTGCATAATCACACGATATAGATTATCATCACGCTGTTGAATGTCATTCATTACCTCTAAGGCCTCATCTAAACGATGAGAAAGCACATTGTATTGAGCAACCAACTGGCTGTTTACTTTTCTTAGTTCTTTTTCTGACGGAGAACCAAAAACAAGCAAAAAAACAATGAAGGCAGCCATACCTACGCCTGTACCCACAAAAAACCGTCGCAAAATACTTCGTATCCGTTGTCTTATCGTTGGGTAGATACGGTCATAAGTCTGCGTTTGCGGGTTATATACATAGTAAACTTTGCGCATAATGAATAAAGTCCTTTATTTATGAGAACAAAAATAATAAAACAAGCTATCTTTGCATATTCTTTTTAAGAATATTAACCTCATATATAGATATATAGAAGTATGCTAACTGCAAAAGAAACGAGAGAATCATTTAAAAGCTTCTTTGAAGCTAAAGGACATAAAATTGTATCATCAGCCCCAATGGTTATTAAAGATGATCCAACTCTTATGTTTACCAATGCCGGAATGAATCAGTTCAAGGATATTATACTAGGAAATCACGAGGCGAAATATAAAAGAGTGGCCAACTCACAAAAATGTTTACGTGTAAGCGGAAAACACAACGACTTGGAAGAAGTTGGACACGACACCTATCACCACACCATGTTTGAAATGTTAGGCAACTGGTCTTTTGGTGATTATTTCAAAAAAGAAGCCATAGATTGGGCTTGGGAATATTTAGTTGATGTACTTCAATTAGATACAAACCGATTATATGCTACCATATTTGAAGGTAGCCCCGAAGAGAATCTGGAAAAAGATGAGGAAGCACTTTCTTTATGGCAACAATACCTCCCCAGTGAACAGATTATTGATGGGAATAAAGCGGATAACTTTTGGGAAATGGGAGATACAGGCCCTTGTGGACCTTGTTCTGAAATCCACATTGACTTAAGAACCGATGAGGAACGCAAACAAATAGATGGAGCAGATCTTGTAAATAAAGATCATCCACAAGTTATTGAAATATGGAACTTGGTTTTCATGCAGTACAACCGAAAAGCAGATGGATCATTAGAGCCATTACCCAACAAGGTAATAGATACCGGAATGGGATTTGAAAGATTGTGTGCTGTATTGCAAGGTAAAATATCCAACTACGACACCGATGTGTTTCAACCCATCATCAAAAGAATCAGTGAGATTACTCACTTAACTTATGGTAAAGATGAGAAGATTGACATTGCTATGCGTGTCATTTCCGATCACATTAGAACCATAGCTTTCTCCATTACCGATGGACAGTTACCCTCTAATGCTAAAGCCGGATATGTAATTCGCCGAATACTTAGAAGAGCTGTTCGTTATGGATACACCTTTCTTAATCAGAAACACCCCTTTATGTTTCAATTAATTCCTGTTTTAGTGGAAAATATGGGGGATGCATATCCTGAACTAAAAACTCAACAAAACCTGATAGAGAAAGTGATGAAGGAAGAGGAGGAATCTTTCTTGCACACATTAGAAACCGGTATTCACTTACTGGAGAAAACCATTCAGGAGGCTGACAAAAAAGGAGAAAATATAATCAGTGGAAAAGCTGCTTTTACACTGTATGACACCTTTGGTTTTCCTTTAGACTTAACAGAATTAATATTAAAAGAAAAAGGAAAATCGGTTGATGTAGAAGAGTTCAATGCCGAAATGGAAAAACAAAGAGAGCGAGCTCGCAATGCAGCTACCGTTGAGACAGGTGACTGGATGGTACTTAAAGAAGGCACTTCAGCATTTATTGGCTATGACTTCACCACATACGATGTTTCCATTTTAAGGTATAGAGAGGTTAAGAGAAAAAAAGAAAAACTCTACCAGATTGTATTGGACAAAACCCCTTTCTATGCAGAAAGTGGAGGTCAAATAGGAGATACAGGAAAGTTAGTCAATGGCACAGAGACCATTGAAGTAATAGATACTGTAAACGAAAACAATTTAACAATTCACCTCACTAAAAAACTTCCTACAGATGTTTCCGCAACATTTCAAGCAATAGTTAATGTTGAAAAAAGAGTAAAAACTGCCGCAAATCATACAGCTACACACTTACTCGATCAGGCTTTGCGCGAGGTATTGGGTACACACGTAGAACAAAAAGGTTCATTAGTTACTCCTGAATACATTCGTTTTGACTTCTCACATTTCCAAAAAATGACTGACGAAGAAATTAAGCAAGTGGAGAGACTAATCAATCGCAGAATTCGGAAAAACATTCCTTTGACTGAGCATAGAAACATCCCAATCAGCGAAGCAAAAGAGATGGGAGCCATTGCCCTTTTTGGTGAGAAATATGGAGAGGAAGTACGCGTTATTCAATTTGATTCTTCCATTGAGTTCTGTGGAGGTACACACACCTCAAGTACAGGTAACATTGGAATATTCAAAATTATATCCGAAAGTTCTATTGCTGCCGGGGTTAGAAGAATTGAAGCTATTACCGGAGAAAGAGTAGAAGAGATGATGTACACAGTACAAGATATGATAGCTGATATACGTGGTCTCTTTAATGATGCTCCGGACTTAACCAATGTAATCAAGAAATACATTGAAGGGCACGATGAACTACAAAAAAGCTTAGAGGGGTATGTCAAAGAAAAGAAAGCTGAAATCAAGAAGCATCTTTTAGAAAACAGTAAGGAAGTGAATGGCATCCGATTAATTAAACTGGTATCGCCTCTTCCTGCCGATCATATTAAAGATATAGCATTCCAATTAAGAGGAGAAATACCGGAAAACCTTTTCTTTGTAGCTACCAGTGATTATGGGCAAAAACCTAGCTTAACCATTATGATTAGCGACAACTTAGTGGCTGACGGATTGAATGCCGGAAAAATGATACGAGAAGCAGCCAAATTAATCCAAGGTGGTGGAGGTGGACAAGCTCACTTTGCAACAGCAGGAGGAAAAAACACTGATGGCCTAACTCAAGCTTTGGACAAGATATTAGAATTAGGAAACTTAAAATAAAGTAACTACATAAATTTTAAAAGGCTGAAAGATTTATTCTTTCAGCCTTTTTTAGATACTAATCTGAGGTTACTCAAAATACTCACCTACTTGCTGCTTTGGAAAATTAACCAGATAGACTTGCTTTTTTGCACGCGTAATAGCTGTGTATAGCCATTTGAAATAATCGGAGTTAACATACTCCTGAGTCATATAACCTTGATCTATATATACATTTTCCCACTGTCCTCCTTGTGCTTTGTGACAGGTTACAGCATATGAAAACTTAACTTGTAAAGCATTAAAGTGCTCATCACTTTTTATTTTATCAAACCGATCTTTCTTACGAGGAATATCAACATAATCCTCAGCAACTGCTTTATATAATCGCTCACTATCTGTATAAGATAAAGCCGGAGCTTCAGAATGGAGTGTCTCTAAAATAATCTTGGCTTCTAATTCTAGATCATCGTAATCGGGAAAAGATAGCAAAACATCCGCAAAACGAAATCCATACAATTCGTATATTCTTCGAATACGATTCACTTTTAGAATCTCTCCATTGGCAATAAAATCAATCTCTTTTATTTTTTCTGTCCAGAAATAGCTGTTTTTTACCACCATAATCCGATCACCCACACTCAATTCTTCCTCTCTATAAAGTATTGTATTTCGAATTCCTTGATTGTACACATTGGCACGTTTATTAGATCGACTAATCACAATGGTCTCATCCACCCCATAGTTTTGATAATCAGAACTAAGAGATTCAATTAACTGACTACCCGAAATAGCCTTGATATCAGCAAAAGGTTTAAGATTTAACGCAGGTAAAGATAAATAATCTTCAGCCTGAATATATTGTCGAATAGCAGTAGCATTGGCTAAAACACCTGAATCTTTAACTTGTCGTACCACTTCAGTTAATGAATATTCAGAAACTGTTAACCCATAAACCGTCAAACAATCTTTACGTAAAGCCGGACTTTCCTCTTCGCCAACCGGAGGTAATTGTGCAGGATCACCCAACAAAACAATTCTACAATCGGAAGAATAAACATAAGAAATCAAATCGTCTAAAAGATAGCCTGTGCCAAAAAGAGCATCGGAATATCCTTGATTTGAAATCATAGAAGCCTCATCGACAAAAAAAGTAGTTTGTTTTTTCAAATTTCTATCCAAAGAAAAATCAACCTGAAAGTCGGTTTGTGTTTTTTGTCTATAAATCTCCTTATGGATGGTAAAAGCCGGATAGTTAGCATAAGAAGAAAACACTTTTGCAGCTCTACCGGTTGGCGCCAACAATACGGCCGGTTGTTTTAATTGTTCCATGGTTTGAATAACGGAAGCAATTAAAGATGTTTTACCAACTCCAGCATACCCTTTTATCAAAAGAATTTCTTTCGCATCTTTCGACAAAAGAAATTGTGCAATCAATTCTATAACATTTAATTGATCTTTTGTTGGTTCAAAGGGGAAATTTTCTTTAATTTTATGAACTAAATAGTTATATAACATTATTGACGAAAAAAATCTCTATATTAGTGAGGATAAATAGATTAATTTATTCTATTTTTGTGTGTACGAATATAAACTAAAAAAACATAATATTATCATGAAAACCGTATGGAATGTATTATTAGGTATCGCCATTATAGTGTTAGCTTACCTGTGCTATGCTAGTATTATGGGGCCTATTAATTTTGACAAGACCAGAAATCAAAGAGAAAAAGCAATTATTGCTCGCTTGATGGACATTAGAAAAGCTCAGCAAGAATTCAGAAGTTTACACAAACAACAATACACAACAAGCTTTGATAGTTTAATAGACTTCGTAAATACACAAAAATTACCTATCGTTGCTAAAGAAGGTGTGCTTTCTGACGAACAATTAGAATCTGGATTAACAGAAAGAAAAGCTGTTGAAATCATTGAGAAAGCTAAGAAAACCAATAATTGGAATGAAGTAAAAAAATTAGGTCTTGAAAATTTCTCTCGTGATACTATTTGGGTTCCTGTAAAAGACACTATTTTCTCTAAAAACTTTAACGCAGACTCTCTTCGTTATGTTCCTTTCGGAAATGGTGCAGTGTTCCAAATGGATTCAGTAAACACAACAACTGAATCGGGAGCTCCTATTTATTTATTAGAAGTTAAAACTCCATACGAATCATATCTAAGTGATTTAGACAGACAGGAACTTATCAACTTAATTGATATGCAAAAGAAACTAAATCGCTATCCCGGATTGAAATTTGGTGACTTAGAAGTTCCAAACAACAACGCTGGAAACTGGGAATAATATAAATTCAATTAGAAAACATACATATGTCCGATAGAACAAAAACTATAAATCTATTTGATTTTAGTCAGTCGGAGCATTGCACTTTATCCATCCGTCTTAAGGCGGATGGATTTTCTTTTTCCATTTTTGAACCTAAAGAATCTATCAATTACACATATGATTTAAAAATAGATTCATCTTTATCGCTTACTGCCAATCTTAAAAAAACATTTCAAGAAGAGGACTTCATTAATAAACCTTATCTACAAAAAAGAATAATTTATGGAGGCCTGCGTTACATTATCTTACCTTTGGAGCTTTTTGAAGATGAACAGAAAGAGTCTATCTTCTACCACAGTCACATAAAAAAAGAGAACGAAACCATTAAATACGACATCATAAAAGATAACAACCTAGTTGTCCTTTATGCTATGGACACTAGTGCATATAAGTATCTGAATGAATGGGATCAAGAGGTGGACATACAATCTCAGCCGGGTTTACTGATTGAGAAACTATCTAAAATAAACCAAAGCAGTCAAAAGAAACAACTATTCATTGACATACAAAAGAGCAGAGTTTCTATCTATTCTTTTGAAAAAGGGAATTTATTGGCCAATAATGCATTTAATATTCAATCGTACGACGATGTGCTCTACTACTCGTTATACCTCTGGAAACAATTGGACTTTAATCAATTAGAAGATGAATTAATTATCCTAAAAAAATCTGAGAGTGACCAAAGCCTTATTCCTGAATTCAATAAATACATAAATAAAATTGACTTCTTAGCAATGGATCGCCTTTTTGAACAAAGCTAAAAACAAAACATGAGAATTACCGGAGGAGAATTTAACAGAAGACGTTTTCAGATACCTAAAACTTTTAATGCACGCCCCACAACAGATTTTGCAAAGGAAAATCTGTTTAACATCTTGACGAATCAAATTGATTTTGATTCGGGCATTAAAGCTCTTGACCTATTTGCGGGTACAGGAAGCATTAGTGCTGAATTATTATCCAGAGGATGTGACTTAGTAATTAGTGTTGAATTTCAAAAATCGCATGTTGATTTCATACGCATGGTAATGCAGGAATTGAAAGTAGAAAACAACATACTAATTAAAGGAGATGCCATTCAATTCATCAAACGCACCCACGAAAAATTTGATTTTATATTTGCTGACCCTCCTTATGATTTTGATCAGTTGAATGTTATACCCGATTTGGTTTTCAACCAAGAGATACTAGCACCTAATGGATTATTTGTTTTAGAGCATGGCAAGAAACATAACTTCGATGATCATCCAAACTTTAAAGAGAAACGAGTTTATGGTAGTGTTAACTTCACATTCTTCAAACACCAACCGCAATCAATAGCCCCAACTATTGAAAACAATGAGCAAGCTCAGGTTTAACGCATTAAATCTAATCTCTTTTCCACATAAAAACAAAAGTTTACTCAGTCACATTTTTGTCTTTCCAAAAGTGGCTTCTCAAGGCCTGAAGACGAGGTTAAAAACGGTCTAGGACCGAAGGCTTGTCGGTCTAGGACTGAAGGGTGCTCGGTCTAGGACCGAAGGACGTTAGGTCTAGGACCGACTTTTACACCATTTTATTTACTCCATTTTTGCTCTATTTTGATGGTTGAGCTATCCAAAATTATAAAAGAGGAGAAAAAAGACGTACAACCGATTCAATCATACGTTCACGCAAAGGGCGTTGTTCCCAATTTTTCAAAAAGACTTGTTGACTGCTATGTTGATCCACTATAAAGATATTTTTCAATTTTACAGATAACTCTTCATTATAAATAAAACTGTTGACCTCAAAATTGTGTTCAAAGCTCCTAAAGTCAACATTTGTTGTACCTACAGAGGAGAATATATCATCAGAAACAAGCATTTTGGCGTGTAAAAACCCCTCTTGATAAAAATACACTTTCACTCCCGATCGTAATATCTCAGCAATATAGGAACGAGAACCTCTATGTACCAAATTAGAGTCGGAATGTTCCGGTAACATTAAGCGAACATCTACCCCGGCTAAAGCTGCTGTTTGTAACGCATTAGCAAAAGGCTCTGTTGGCAAAAAGTAAGGAGTCTGTATGTAGACATATTTTCGAGCGAGTGAAATGGCTTGAATCATCCCCTGCATTATATTTTTCCAAGGACTGATAGGATTGGTGGTTACAATTTGCATCAAACATTTATGATTCATCTGAATGGGAGGAAAGTATTTTTTATCTGTGATTACGGTTTGATCAACGAAAGCCCAATCCATTAGAAAAGCAGTTTGTAATCCATACACAGACTTTCCTTCAATAAGTAAATGAGTATCTCTCCACACCCCCCACGAAACCCCTTTCACATATCGTTCTGCAATATTCATTCCACCAATAAACCCAATACATCCATCTATAACCACAATTTTCCGATGGTTACGATAATTAACCTTACTGGTAAATGGAGGAAACCGCACCTTTAAAAAACTCTTTACTTCAATGCCTGCATCTCTCATTTCATTAAAAAAATCGCTAGGTACTGCCCAGTTTCCTACATCATCGTAAATAACTCGAACCTCAACTCCTTCTTTGGATTTATCAATCAAGATGTCACGAATCAGCCGTCCTACAGGATCATCGGCAAAAATATAATACTCCAAATGAATGTGACTCTTAGCTTTATAAAGTTCGGCTATCAATGCTTGGATTTTATCATAACCATTTGTATAAACCTCTACTCGGTTAGATTGAAAGGGAAAAGCTAAATTGGTTGATTTACAAAATTGAATTAAAGTTTCATACTTTTGAGGATAGTCATACGCATATTGAGATTGGTATTTAGTCAGCGATTTACTTAACAACTTATTCAAACTCTTTTTTCCTATAATCCGTTCTCGTCTTTCATTGCGGCCAAAAAAGAAATAGAGAATAAGTCCAGCAAAGGGTAAAAACATTAATACCATGACCCAAGCCATGGTTTTAACAGGGTTACGATTATCCAATACAACAACTATAATTGTACTTATAACTAAACCAAAGTAGATTATATAAAAGGCTAAAGAGGCAACTTTTGTTGCTAGTAGACCCCACTCAATCATTCTTTTAAATCATTTGTTTCATTACGTATTTAAACAAATTTAATAAAATCTTTGATTGCACCTCATATATAAACTACAAAATCCCAAAGAAAAAATCTGGCACTAAAACTCTTTTTGAGTTTTAGTGCCAGAACAATGTATTTATCAAATTATAAACGCCCTAATGAATGGGGAGAATTATAAACAATTAATAGTGACGCACTGCACGACTACCTCCACCACGATGTCCTCCTCTTCCTTGACCTGAACCACGTCCTTCACCACCACCGGCTCCTTTTCCAAAAGTATTTAATCGGTAGATAAAGTGAACCATAAAATAACTATTGATGGCATTAGTCTCAGAGTCTTGACGCATATTGGCCGTCAAGGAGCGACGAATGTTGGATTGTTGTTTTAAGAGGTCAAAAATTTGAAAGGTTATTGTTCCTTGTTTCTTTTTAAATAAAGTTTTAGATAACTGTGCATTCCAAATTAACTCGCTATCATTCATTCCCGCACTATAACCTTTTCTCATTTCATAAGAAGCATCCATTGACAAGGTGATATCCCAAGGGAACATGATTTCTGTATTGGCACCAAAACTATAATTAAATGTTTCTCTATTGGATTGTGTGTTCAATGAGTTTCGTGAATTATTATATCTAATCCCTGCATTTAATCCAAACTCAAACTTATCGTTTCGGTAGGCGCCTCTAAATCTTTCATTAATATTTAAATCTTTAGTGGTATTCTTCTCTGCATCTTTATCCTTATCAACCGAAGTAAATCCTACTCGATTATTATAACCCAAATTAGTAAAAGAGGAAATAGTGTATTTCTTATTCTTTAATGGAGTATTGAAGGTAAAAAAACCATTCAGATTCCAGTTTCCATTGATATTTTCCGGCTTAGTTGTTCTTCCTCCTGTTTCAGGATCATAAACCATTTTACTACTTACACTATTTAAGGTGTTGGAGAAAAACAAACGAGCCATCATTCCTACTTGCTTTTCCACTAAATAAGTATTGTAAAACAAGCTAAAATCATTACTAAAGGATGGTTTCAATCCTGGATTACCTTCACGAATGTTTAGTGGATTGGTTTCATCACGAATAGGTAATAAATCCGTCATACTAGGTTGCGAGGAGCTTCCCCTATAATTAATTCGCAATTCACTTTGTTTGTGAAAACGATATCTAAAATCAAAGGTTGGTGTAAAGTTTACCACGTTACGCACTGTATCGGCAAAAAAGCTTCCTTGATCATACTTTAACTTATTACGTTGAGGTTGTAACTCCACTCCCACATTGTATTGATATTTCTCACGAATGGTACGTAAGGAAACCCCTACCCGATGATTATCATAACTATTTTCAGCATACTTGCTTAAATCTTTATCCAATAGAGAAGATAAATCGGTTTCAGGATCAGCACCTAAAATATCATAGGTTCTACGATCTGATTCTTGATATCTATTTTGATAACTGTAAGAAAACTGCAAGAAACGATTGGTAAAGATAGGTTCACTATAAGTCATTCGTAAGCGATAAGAATAGTTCTTCCCGTCATTTGTAATGAATTGGTCACGTTCATCGTCCTCTTTATCTTCCGATTTATAATACTTAATCAAAGAGTAGTAATTTTGTCTATCATCATTCGTTCCGTAATTAAAATTTGCACGTAATGTAATATTTCGTCCTTTGTCGTTTAGTTTTCGGTTTGCAATTAAATCGCCACCAACCGATAAAGATTTTCCTCTGCTTGTTGAATGAGACTCATTTGTATTAATAGCTTCTAGTCGCTCTATCATTCCTTCCCAATCATCAAAATTATCCACATCACCAGTATATGAACTCCCTTCACTTATTGAATTACTTTTTCCATAAGAAAATGAAGGACGAAAAATAATATTAGTCATTGTATCCGGTTTCCACTCCAACCTAAAGCTAGAATTAAAGTTTTGATTATCGTTTAAGTTCATATTATTTCCCTTAGAGAAAGAAGAACCTTCTTTTAAGAAAGTCTCAGAAATACTTTTGGTTTGATTGTCTCTTTCGGAATCACTATACCAAACATTTCCTCCAAATTCAATTTTCTCTTTTGTTATGGCAAAGTTTAATCCGTAATCTTGTTTCTCCTCAACACCATTGAAACCACGTCCCCAACGGCGTCCTCCACCAAAACCTCTATCGTTTATATTATTAATATTAAACAACCCGGTAAACTGATCTTTATCTACAAAACGGTTGATCATACCTTTAGCTATGTAACGATCGTGATTTCCATATCCACCATCTATATTACCAAACCAACCTTGGTTCATCCCTTTTTTAACGGTAATATCGAGTACAGGCTCTTCCTCTCCATCGTCTATTCCCGTAATACGAGCCATATCGCTTTTTTTGCTATAGGCACTGATTTTATCAACAATATTTACCGGTAAGTTCTTCAATGCAACATCAGGGTCTTCCATAAAGAACTCTTTCCCATCGACCATAATTTTCTTTACCTCCTGACCATTGATGGTGATTTTACCTTCATCATTAATTTCTGCTCCCGGTAATTTCTTTACCAACTCTTCCAACATAGAACCTTCCGGTAAACGATAAGCCGAAGAATTATAGACTAGTGTGTCTCCGGCCACTGTTACCTGTGGAGCTTCAGCCACAATAACAGCCTCCTCCAACATAATGGCATCAGGTCTTAAATACAACTTACCCACATCTTTCACCTTATCTTTTGCAGTTACTACCACCTCGATTTCTTTAGGCATTAACCCAATAAAAGACGCTTTTAGTAAATATTTTCCTGGTTTTACTTTAGGCAAAGAAAACTTTCCCTGTAAACCACTGGCTATGCCATTAATATAGGTACTATCGGGAAGAGAAAACAACTGTAAAGTAGCTTGTTCTACAGCTAATTTTGTATCATCCTCATATACAGACCCCTGTATAGTAACTTGTTGGCTATAAGCTGAAAAAATGACACAATGTATAAAAAGAGTTACGATAAATAATCGATTCATTACTTTTTCGGTCTATTGGGTTTAACATATATGCTTTTAAGACCAAATAAGTTGCAAAAGGTTTAACTCAAAGTCATTCGCCTTTGTATATTTTTTCAAACTTTGACTTTTTTATACCAAATTCAAGGAATAATACATTAAAAATAAGGAATATTAAGAATGAAGCTCCCTCTGTACCTAAGGTTTCTTGGGTAAACAATCGATAGACTGTACCTAAAAAAAGAAAAAGTAACGTAAAAAACATAGCACGCTGTGTAGCCTTGGATCGAATCAATCGAGTCTGTTTATTTTCAAAAGGCAAATAGGCAAACAAAATGAGTAAAGCTCCCATCATACCTAACAACTTAAATCCTTCTTTAAATAACAACAAATTATCATCGGTTATTAAGTTAAAAGAATACAGAATAAAAGGGCCTAACAGGGTTAAGGCTAAAATAAGATAGCCCAAGATTCTACAGAAAGGAGGAAATAATGGCTTCATTGGATTTTTAGTTTAGTGATTTACAACAAAGATAGTTTTTTCATTAATTATTCATTGCTCTTTTTCTTTTTTGAGCATCTTAATCTTCTCTTTATTAAACCTTTCATATTCTTTATTATATTTGTAATTCATAGATTATAAGAAAGAAAGATGAGTCAACAAAAAGCCATTTTAACCAATGATATTGCCCAAGAGTTAAGTCGTAGTTTGCAGAAAAAAACGTATGATAATGTGTTTATTTTAACCGATGAAAACACACAAAACTCTTGCTACCCTATATTAAATAAACACAATGCTTTAGATAACGCTATTCCCATTGTTATTGCTGCTAGTGATAACAACAAAAACATAGATACACTGACAACAGTATGGAAAGCATTAAGTGAGAACGGAGGGAGCAGACAGTCTCTGTTAATTAATTTAGGAGGTGGAATGGTAACCGATTTAGGTGGCTTTGCTGCTTCCACCTTTAAACGCGGCATCAACTATTATAACATACCCACAACACTACTGGCTATGGTTGATGCATCTATGGGAGGAAAAACAGGAATAAACTTCTTGGGATTAAAAAATGAAATCGGTGTTTTTAATCCTCCTGCAGAAGTTTGGATTCACACTCCATTTTTAAAAACACTAGATAGGGAAAACATACTCTCCGGCTATGCAGAAATGTTGAAACACGGGCTCATAAGTACAGAGCAACACTGGAATAGCTTACTAGCTTTCGATTTAGACCGGTTAGATTATTCCCTATTACAACAGCTGATTGGAGAATCCATTCAAACCAAAGAAAATATTGTTGCCCAAGACCCCTTTGAAAAAAGTATTCGCAAAGCATTAAACCTTGGACACACAATAGGTCACGCTTTTGAGAGTTTGGCATTGAAGGAAAACAGAGCTATTTTACATGGTTATGCCGTAGCTTGGGGATTGGTTTGCGAAATTTATCTGTCACACATACAACTACAATTTCCACAAAATAAGCTTCAACAACTCCTCTACTTCATCAAAAACAATTATGGAGGATTTCGTTTTACTTGCCACGATTATGAAACGCTTTATGAGCTAATGTTACACGATAAAAAGAATAAAGGAGGTATTATAAACTTCACTCTATTAAAAGACATTGGAGAGATTGAAATAAACCAAACAACTAATAAAAACAGAATATTTGAATGTTTCGATTTTTATAGAGATGCTATGGGAGTTTAACTTGTTCATCCCCAAACAAGAAGAAACAAATAAGCTGTAATAGTTTGAAATCTTCAAAATAAAAGTTATTTTTGCAATCGCAATTCGGGGTGTAGCTCAGCCCGGTTTAGAGTACACGTCTGGGGGGCGTGGGGTCGCAAGTTCGAATCTTGTCACCCCGACGAATTGTAAAAGCATTAAGATAAAGCAACATACGCAACATCTTAATGCTTTTTTTATTAGTACTTTACATAAGCCTAAAGAAAGAAAATGTTTTCTAGTTCCATTTTACTCAATGGCAATACTAAACAGGCATTAATTTCTCTCTTTTGCAATTTATGACAGCTGCAAATCGGCTATCTCCTCCGAGTCAACTATTCATCTTTGAACTTTTATTAGTAGTAAATAATTAGAGATTTCACTTCAAATACCTTGTTTGTAGTTTTTTATTTTTCTACTTTTAAGTGTTTACTTTTTCTCTCTAAAAAAATCAAAACACATATACTATGAAAAAATCAAATTATATAATTATCCTTGGACTTCTTATCTGTTTCATAGCTTCTTGTGGGATTTATAAAGAGCCTATATCTGTTGAAAGATCGAACAACACAGATTACAATGTGTCTTACTTATTTGAACACGATGGGTGCAAAGTATATCGTTTTATAGATAATGGAAACTATGTTTATTTTACTAGCTGCAGAGGAAATGTTACTGCAATTATTGAGAATGATTCAATTGAGAAGCGTGTAAATACCATAACATACGTAGAATAGTTACCCATATAGTTTCTTGTACTAGATTTATAGAGAATAATCGTGGAGTTTTCAGGGATGCATACTAGGTTCTTCAATTTTTCACTTTATCAAACAAAAGAGATTTCTAAGATTATAGAAAAAAGTGAACTATGGATGGACTAACAATACTTATAGGATGCATAGCAATAGTCGTAGTTTTTTACAAACATTACATAAGAACCATAGATTGCCTTTACGTAAATAAGCTCAAAAAAAGAGACATTAAAAGGCTTACCGTTTATGCTGTAGGAGATTATATTTGGCTTCCGGTAAAAAGAGGATATACCAAATTTAAATTGATGGGTATGTACTACCAACCTAAGTTCGATTAATAAAAGATTGGTAATTGGCTATCTTTTACAGTATTGTACTTCATTGAGGGTTTCTTGGGTAAAAACTGTAAGCTATGATTCCTGATACTGGATTTGCTACAAAATTTGCAAACGAACGATGCCTGGGGTGTTCTACTTGACAAATATTCTTCAACTCGTCATTAACTGTCTCAATTACAGAACGCTTTCGAAGCAGTATTTTGTCAGCCATTGTCATCAAGGAATTCTTCCTATTGTTGCGAATACTTGTTACGGGATGAATACCATCAACAAAAAGTAACTCCTGCAACTTCTTCGATATGTAGCCTTTGTCTCCATATAGTTTGCCGAAAACAGCCCTTAGAAAAGATTCGTTTTTAAGAGGTTCTCTATCATCTACATTAGCTTGAGTGACGCAAAAGCTCAAAATCTCCCCTTTATCATTAATTACAATATGCAGCTTGAATCCATGAAACCAACCGATTGTAGATTTACCCGTTGTAGCTAGGCCTGCAAATACTTTATTGGCACTAATACGCTTGTTTTTACAAACTCGAATCGGTGTAGAATCGACAAAACTAATGCCTGTACACTTTCCTAAGCAACAGGTTTTTGCGAAAATTGTCATAAGAAAAAGGACACCTTGCATCAGTTCGATAAAGCGATTGTAAGAGACTGTCTTGGGGGAACTCGAATGTCATCTATTTCTGCACATAAAACAGATAGAAATGTTTGAAAGTTCTGAATCTACTTAAATGGAACAACAAAGTGATAGTTATTACCTCGGCTGTGTTTAATGTGGGTTTGAGTTTATTTCCAATTAGAAATGAAGAGGTTTGAGCTTCAAAATCTATACAAAACTCATCAACAAGACAATAAATTTCAGAAACTTTATCAAAACAAATCATAAGCCAATATTTTTCGTTATATAATTAAGAATCAAATACTTAAACACACCACAATTATTACCTTATTTCATTGTAAATCAGGAAGAAAGATTAATCGAACTCAGATTATGACAAATTCTCAATGCAAAATCCATGTAGAAATCCCCTTCATTAGAAATTAGAACATCAATAAATAGATTAAAAACTTGAAAAAATAAGCCTACTCTATACTGAAGAGTCTATCTGACAAAGAAGAGAAAAAAAATGAAGGATGTCCAATATTTTCACACGCAATATAATCTATTTCAACAAATAATTTCCTTGGTGATTTAAACCTTTTTTTATACTTTTGCCTATCTTTTTGAGAAAACATAACAAAACAAACAAATCAACATGGGCAATCATTCTATCAAAACGTAAGATAAAAGGCACAATTAGTTAACATCAATTATTGCCATATAAATTGTTTTTGTAATGAAAACTATACGCTAAAAAAGATTAGGAAACGACCTTAAAAAACTAAAACAAAACAAACAATTACCATTGTCACAATACTATTGTTCTTTTATCTTCATAAAAATAATCCGAATTAATGAAGTAACGATTGCCTCAAAATAAACCATCAAAAAATAATAATAACTACTACAGATACAGATTATACATAAAATCTATAAAAATTTTAATAAAGGAGCAAAATGTTCCAATTCTCAATCTAACAATATAAATTATTTATGAAAACTTTAATTTTAATCTTTAGCCTCTTTATTGGGGGTATTTCTATCTGCTATGCACAAAACAAACAATTACAAGAAGTCGTTTATTTAAAGAATGGCAGTAGTATTCGTGGTACAGTGATTGAACATGTACCCGGAGAATCATTAAAAATACAAACAAATGACGGTAGCATCTTTATTTATCAAATCTCTGAGGTTGAAAAAATAACCAAAGAACCTGTACTGCATCAAAATAATTTTGCTTCTACAATAAATAATGGAAGTGGAGCAAAAATAGGATATAAAGGTTTTGTCGATTTGGGCTATACTATAGGTACAGGCGACTTTGGTGTAGACAGAATTGAACTAAACACTTCACATGGATATCAATTTAACCCTTATCTATATGCAGGAGCGGGATTAGGAATAAACTATTATAGTGATCCCGAATTGGTTGGTATGCCAATATTTGCCAATATACGTGCGAACGTGTTTGATAATAAAACAGCTCCTTTTGTTGACCTAAAAATAGGATATACAGGTATAGATGTTATCGGTTTCTATTTAGCAACATCGGTTGGCTGTAGAATTGGCTTAGGGAAAAGAACAGCGATTAATGTAGGTCTTGGATATACATTACAAAAACTTGAGAATGCTGCTAATTGCGGAGGCTTTGCATTGAAAGCAGGATTTGAATTTTGAAAAAGATTATTGATATAAAAAAGCATTGAGATAAAGCACATACAAAAGCTTACTCAATGCTTTTTTCTTATTATATACTGAAAGAAAAAGAGATATTGTACTTTTCAGTACGGTTAATTAGTCGCAATCCTTTCACTTAAAAGGTGCTAAAAAAGCATGATTAAAGGATCTAGATTAAACTCTAAAAACTCAATCCCTACAAAGGATAAGAAACCTTTTTAAAAAAATCGGAGAATTATATTTTCAATAATTCTCCGATTAAATCTGTGTTTAGCAAATTATAAACTTCCTATAAGTTAATTCTCCTTGTCTTCCCATCCCGGATTCTGTACCATTAACGGGTTTTTAAGAATTTCATCTCTGTAAATTGGTAAAAAGTAATATTTCGGCTCAAAAGTTCTAGATTCAAAAGCCTTTTTTTCAAAAAACTCAGGAGGATCAGCTCTATAATTTAGTCCTGAAACAGAACCTCCTTCACCTCCTTTATGCCAAGACGGATAAATCCAACCATCACCTTCTTCCATTCCTGCAACCATCCATCTACGTACATCAAAATAATGATTCCATTCGAATGCAAGTTCAACAATCCTTTCTCTCCTTATCCTATTGTCAACATCTGTTTGATTAGCGGTGTAAGGTATACGAGTAAAACCATTACTATCCTTACCTGTTCCATATTCAGCAATACCAGCACGATTTCTTATTAGATTAACATACTTAATTGCCTCTGTATAATCACCTGTGGCACTTAGTGTTTCTGCATATCCAAGATATATTTCTGCAAGACGTAAAAGTGGTGCAAAATGACGTCCTGCTTGTCTATCCATTGGAGCCATTTTTCTTAAACCATAACCTCCAAAAGGTGTATCCCAGTTACACAAAGCGAAACCGGAATTTCCATTATAATTCAGTTCTGTAGTAACTTTTCCCCAAGGAGTTTTATCATTAACCCATGTTGAACCATTAAATGTTATATTTACATAGAATCTTGGCTCTCTATGTGCCCATTGTTTTAATGTTTTATTCTCATTTTTCTTGAAATAATTACGTGTTGGAACTTTGGGGTCATTATAATCTTCTGGCCAACCATAATGCTCCGGACCGGGTATTCCTGTATATTCCACATAATCCGGATCATCTTCTATTCTTAACCCCTTATCAGTAAAATGGAGATCAACCATTTCTTGTGTCGTTGATAATCCCAATCCACCTCGAATCATATTATCATCTACATGTTTATGGCATGGAGTTATTTCATATGCTCGGTCACAATTGTCTGCCATCCGGAAAAAAATCATCTCTTTAGTTAATTCTACACCAGCAGTTGCTACTCTATACGACTCGTAATGATCAATCTCTCCATTTTCAGTTTTTACTGTATGTAAATCATAATAAGCAGGAACAAACTCATCTAGAAAATCCTTATATGCATCTCTAGCTACACTCCATTTTGTTTTATCTTCGATTGGTGAAATAAGCTGTGTACCATCTTTATTCTTAAAATCAGCAGCATAAGGATTACCATTGTACAAAGGACTAGCAGCATACAACAAGACTTGTGCTTTATATGCTTTACAGAAAGCTTTATCAACATAACCATATTGTGTACCTTCTGATTTTATAGGAAGATCTTTATAAGCTAAATCTAATTCATCAACAATATATTTTACACACTCATCAATAGTATTACGAGCCTTTAACATTTCTGTTATTGGGGCATCCAAAGGGATTGATTTTTCGCCTAACAATGGTATAGGACCATATATACGAGTAAGCATAAAATAATAATAAGCTCTTAATGCTCTTGCCTCAGCTTTTCTTTGTGGACGTTCATCTCGTCCGCCTTTAGCTAACTGAGTACATTTATCTACGTTCTCTATAAAAATACTTGCCCTAGCAATTCCTTTATAATATTGACCATAGAAATAAGGAGATATACCTGAAACGGTAGTCAGATTCCCCATATTATATTCATTAGACTGATGCCAGTCCCATGAGTAGTTTCCTTCAATTGTTACACCCGTCCATATCTCACCTCTAGTATCTCCATCCCAGAAAAATCTTTCTCGTGTTTGTTCTGGTACATAACTATAAACATTTGCCAAGAAGTTCATTGTCTTATTTTTATCTGTGAAAGTATCTTCTAAGTCAGCCTGATACCCCGGCACAGAATCAAAATAATCATTACAGGAATTTCCTATGAATAGAATGGTAAATACTAGCAATCCTTTTATTATATATTTTTTCATATTTGCTCTTATGTTTATTAGAAATTAAAATTAACGCCAATTGAATAATTTGATGTATTTGGATAACTTGTACCATTATCAGTATTTAGCTCTGGATCCCACAACTTGAATTTTGAGATTGTGAAAACATTGGTTCCCATAACATAAATTTTCGCATTTTTTATTCCTACTTTTTCAGTCCATTCCTTTGGCAGATTATAAGAAACCGTCAATTGTTTTAACCTGAAATAACTCAAATCTTTTTGCCACCATGTACTGGTTTTATTGTTATTATCGTTATTAGACTTACCATAATATAAACGCGGATAAAACACATTCTGATTAGTAGGATCGTCTGCAGACCAACGATCATCAATATTATCAAATAAATTATCGATACCTGTGATACTGGAGAATGGTTGAATCGAGTTTCCTGACATATGTCTATCTACTTTGGCTTGACCTTGGAATACAGCACCAATTGCAAAATTTCCTATTTGCAAATCTGCACCAAATCCATAGTATATTTTGGGTAGGTTACCTTGACCAATACAAGTTTCATCTTTATCATCAATCTTGCCATCACCATTTAGATCTCTATATTTAATATCTCCAACATGTAATTTTCCAAATTGCGTTGCGTGGTTTGCTATTTCTTCTTCACTTGTAAACAATCCATCTGCAATATAACCTATACGTGCGTTAACATTAGTACCTCTACGTTCCATCCATGGATAAGGTTTTTCTGGCATATCATCCTCTATTATTTTATCCTCATTCCACGTAAAATTTCCACGGAGTGTAAGAAATGCCTTTTTACTTAGTTGAGTATTCCAATCTACAGAAACTTCAATACCCTTATTTTCAATTATTCCTAAATTTGCATAAGGCATCTCTGTCCAACCGGTATATAACGGAATTGAGTTACGTTGTAAAAAGATATCCTTTCTGCGTTCTTTAAATAAATCTAATGTTACTGACAAATCATTATTAAGGAATCCCATATCAATTCCAAAATCTTGTTTACGAGAAGTTGACCAACCAACATTTACCCCATATTTAGAAATTCCCCATCCACCTATATATTGAAAATTGGAGATATCACCATATCTATAGCCTTCATTACCCCCCATTTCTGAAAGGTACATAAATCGTCTATTTCCAGCTGAGTCACTTCCTACTTTACCATCTGTATATCTAAATTTTAAATAGGCTATGTATTTGGATATCGGCTCCCAAAAACTTTCGTTAGAAATAGCCCATCCTATACCAAAAGCCGGGAATGTTCCAAAACGTTTATTAGGAGAAAAGTTCTCTGAACCATTATATCCTAAATTAAATTCACCAAAATAACGATCCATCCATGAGTAAGTAGCACGTAATGCTATACCTTGGTTTTTATAGGGCAGAGTACCCCTAAGGTCTCTTGATGATGTGTTTCGATAACTTTTTTCGTTAAACAGAAATAAACCGGATACTCTATGATAGCCAAATGATCTTTCATAATTTAATGATGTCTCAAAATAAAAACTTCGATTAGCATCAGTGTATGTATCGCCAAGAGACAATTGATTATTACCTCCATAATTTTGAGTCATATTGTAACTGCCATCATCATTCATTACATCTTCTTCCCACAATCCTGTTGAGGTGTTTTTTGTTCCTCTAAAATAATAGGTTGATTCACGTTTGGTATAATGAAGATCACGTGCTGAGTAATTATCAAATGCAAGAATAGCATTTACTTTAAATCCCTTAGACCAATCCCAAAAACCTAAATCCTGACTTATTTTTATATTCGAATTTATGGTTGATCTATATTCATTTTTATACCCTCGGCGAGACAAGCTTGCATATGGATTGTACATATCATCGGCATTACTTCTTCCTGATATTGATCCATCAGGCATTTCCAAGGGTAAATATACCGGATTTATCTCCATTGCTGATCTAAATAAGTCTCCCGTAGATTGCTCCGGATAGTTTCCTTCAGCAATATATCCACTAAAACCCACATCAATTGTTGTTGTTTTTGTTGGTTGAATGGTTAAGTTGGACATAAAGTTATAACGATCATATTTTATACCAGTATTGAAATTTTCCTGCTTATAGTTCTTTGTTAATCCGGCTTCACCATAGTACGTTAGAGAAACATAATAGTTAACATTCGGAGAACCCCCTCTAACACTTATGTTCCCTCGTCTATTATGCCCCCAGTCTTTAAATATTTCATCCATCCAATTTACATTTGGATATAGATATTGATTAAACATCCTAGGGTTATCATTAGGCAATAAACCATAAGCTTTCTTTGTAGCCTCAATATATTCCGGTGTATATAAAATCTTTCCATCATAAGTGTTTGCGTATGCATCGTTTGCTGCATCCATATACTTATATCCATCGGCCAATTTCACTTTCTTTGTCATTGTTGTAAAGCCTTCATAATAATCAACACTAAACTCAGGTTTACCAATTCTACCTGGTTTTGTTGTTATCAATACAACTCCATTCGCTCCTCTAACTCCATAAACTGCAGTGGCAGAAGCATCTTTTAGAATAGTAAAAGATTCAATATCATCCGGATCTAAATTATTGAAACTACGCTCAATACCATCTACTAATACTAATGGATGAGAGCTTTGTCCTACGAAAGTTGCCAATCCACGTATATAAATTTCTGATCCATCATGTCCAGGTTCACCCGTTCGCTGTACCGCAACGACTCCTGGTACACGTCCTGCTATTGCAGATGATAAACTTCCTGTTGGAGCTTTTGCTTCAATCCCTTTTAAACTTGACTGAGCCCCCACTATAGATACTTTACGTTGTTGCCCATAACCAACGACTACCACCTCATCAAGCGCTGCTATTTTTTCCTTAAGGACAATATCAATCATTCTATTTTTCCCAACCTCAACTTCTTCCGTATCATACCCGATAAAAGATATCTGAATAACAGGATTTTCAGTCGTTAAAGTTAAAGAGTATTGTCCATTGATGTCTGTAACAACCCCGTTTGAAGTCCCTTTTTCTTGAACAGTCACCCCAATCATCATTTCACCCTTTTCGTCAGAAACACGACCGACAATAGTGGTATTTTCTTGGGCGAAAAGATCACTTCCAATTGTGCTTAACATTATTAAGAATACAGAAATTCTTAATAAATTCTTTTTTAATAATTTTCCCATGAATTTTCCTTCAATTTAATGGTTAACATTTTTATATTTCCCTCTGCATTACAGATTGATCAAATGTAATCAGATGCTTAACATTATTTAAATAAAAATTTCTCAACAAATACTACATATGTACCAAGTCACCCTAAAGAGATAAAAACAGGTGATTTATTATATCTTTTTAGACATTTGAGATATGCGCTATTTTAATTATAAATAGTTATATACCCCATTTAGAAGGTTTACTACCCATCTTAAGCTTCATTACACCACCTCGCAAAATATCTTCGTGTGTAATATGTGGTTTATTGTATTTTTCACCATTCAATGTTACTGACTGTATATAGATATCTTTGTCAGTTTTTTTATCTGTTACGACGCTGAAGAAATTTCCATTCCCAACATTAATTGATGCCTTTTTGAATAGAGGAGAGCCAATATCATAAATACCATTTGCAGGATTAACAGGGTAAAAACCTAATGAACTGAATACATACCAAACCGACATTTCTCCACAATCATCATTCCCTGCATAACCTGAAGACGAATTATTGTACAACTCGGTCAATATCTTATTGGAATAATATTGAGCTTTATGGGGTTGCCCGCCATAGTTGTAGAGGTAAACAACATGATGGCTAGGTTCATTGCCATGTGCATATTGACCAATAAATCCAGATGCATTATTGTTAACATATTCATCATGTTCATCCAACGTAAAAAAGGTATCGAGCTTATCAAGAAAAGCTTTCTTCCCACCAGTTAACATAATTAGATCTTGTATATCATGAGGTACATACCAATAATATTGCCATGCATTACCTTCTGTAAATGGAGCACCCCCATTTCCTCCATACGCTAGAGGATTAAATGGTTCAATCCAATTTCCTTTATCATCTTTCGACTGAAAGAAATGAGTCTTTTCATTATATAGATTTCTATAAAATTTTGATCGTTCTATAAATCTTTTATAATCATCTTCCTTGCCAAGTTTCTTTGCTAATTGTGCTACACACCAATCATTAAACGACATTTCCAAAGTAATGGAAACTGATTGACTTTGAATATTCTCCGGCATATAATGATATTTCTCCCATACCTTGAATGGAGAATTTGTATGTTCTATTATGGATGAGTTTTTAATGGCTTCATATGCTTTTTCCGTATCAACACCTTTAATTTTTTTATTAATTGCATCTACAATTACAGGAATAGCATGATTACCAATCATACAATAATTGTCTTGTCCCCATATCTGCCATACGGGTAAATGACCATCTGTGTTGTATTGTCGAAGCATACTTTTTACAAAATCTGCAGTAAGTTGAGGCTGTAAAAGAGTATATAGTGGATGAGCAGCTCTATAAGTGTCCCATAAGGAAAAAGTGGAAAAATGAACCCCTCCTCCTGAATCTCTCACATTTTTTGTGGTAAAATCACTAGCCATATAGTCTCCATTGACATCCGAGATGAGATTTGGTTGTATGAAAGCATGATAAAGTGAAGTATAGAAAATCTCTTTTTGAATGTCATTTGCTTCTATTTGTATTTTACTTAATTCATCATTCCATTTTTCATCAGCATTAATCACTGTCTGATCAAAATCCCAATGCTTCAACTCAACACTCATATTTTGTCTTGCATTCTCAATACTTACAGGAGACAGGGCTATCTTTGCAAGCAAAGGTTTTCCATCACTTACATCAAAATTAAAGACAGCTTTCATACTTGTACTATTGAGTACAGGTATATCTTTATAGACTGTTCCATGATCTGTCATTTGATTCCCTAGAATAGGCTTTGAAAACTCAATTCGGAAATACACCTTTCTTAACCTTGCCCATCCGGTAATAACTCTATATCCTTCCACTATATGTGGATCAACAACTTTTATCTGAGACTTCACAATTTGAGTATCCCAACTACCTTTCTTACGTGAATGAACTAAATTAACAATCAAATGACTAGTTTTACCCTCAGGATATGTATATCTATGAAAGCCACAACGTTCTGTAGCTGTCAGTTCAGCATTTACTCCATATTTATCCAAATAAACTTGATAATAACCGGGTTTAGCACTTTCTTTTTCATGAGAAAATTCAGA
Source organism: uncultured Bacteroides sp. (assembly GCA_964583185.1). GTDB lineage: Bacteria > Bacteroidota > Bacteroidia > Bacteroidales > Bacteroidaceae > Bacteroides_E. The sequence goes on from CAZOVL010000020.1 coordinate 31,374, forward strand.
CTGGTAATGAGCAGGATTATTATGCCAAAAATCGAGATCTCCCGATACGGGGAGAAATAGGATATCAAAAAAATCGGCTAGACCTGTACCACTAAGATGAGTATGGCTAAATCCAACAATGTGTTTGTCATTATAGTTATAACCTGAGTTATAATCCCAATCTATCTCAGTTCTAGTATCTGGACTTAGTTGAACTAGACCAAAAGGAACAGTTGCTCCAGGATAATTATTTCCAGATAAGCTATTATCTACAGGACCTGTTCCAATAAATGGATTTACATAAGTTGTTACCTTTTTATTTTCTTGTGCAAATATTGTTACAGCTATGAATAAAAAAGCACAGATTATATATTTTTTCATGTCTATTTTCCTTTTATAACTATTTATTATTATCTAAATCAATTTTGAATGGAGCTAAAGGTAGATTTGCCGAATTAAAGAGATTAACGTCCGGATTGTCACCCCATGAATATCTTATTTGAACAGGATTGGATACATTCTCTGATGAAACCATTATTGAGTTTCCGTCAAGATAGGCCTTAGCCCAATAATGTTTACCATCTGGACCAGCTAAGCTAAATCCTTCTATATACCCATATTTATTTTTTATTATAAGTCCATCTTGCACATTATCTAAATAAATCTGCACTTTATCTCCTGTCTTTTTACTAGACTTAAAACTAGGTCCTGAACAAACTACGTTTTTCTTATATGATTTATGTAAAGCAATGAGAGCTAACCTTTTTCCTACATCTTGTTTGTTTTTGGGATGCACATCATACGTATCACCAATATCAGTTATTACAGCCTGCCCCGTATTAGGCAATTCAAGTGCCATACTTTGAGCTTCACGTAGTAAAGCCCATTTACTTGCAGCTGGAGGATTATCATCCTTAGCCTTATAATTAGCTAACTGCACCCAATAAAAAGGCATTTCTGTGTCATTCCATTTTTTTCTCCAATCATTAATCAGAGCAGGAAATAATGTTTTATAATCCTCTGCATTATTTTCATTACTTTCTCCTTGATACCAAATAACACCCCGGATAGGTAAACGAACGACAGGATTTATCATCCCATTATATAATAAAGAAGGTAGGCTGTAAGGTGTTATGCGAGTGAAATTATAATCTTTGGCATCAGCTGCAATTTTATACTCCCACTCTCCAACTAATGAATACTTATTATCTCCTACTTGTAAGAACATTTTATCAGCATTTGCTGTAAATCCAGCTTCTCCACTCTCATTTTGTACACGAACGATAATTGTATTTTTTCCTTCCTTCAATATTGATGTAGGTACATCATAGTATCTTTCAATATTATATCCTTTCGTTTTTCCTACTTGGATTCCATTAATCCAAGTAGTTTCGTTGTCATCTATCGTTCCTAAGCTTACTTTTGATTGTTCCAAAGTGTCTAGGCTTATAATATTCAAATTATATTTAAACCAAACAACACCTTCAACGCCTTCAAGCTCTGTACGATTCCATTCCTGTGGATTATGAAACAACACCCAATCCGATGGATCGATTTTGTTTTCGTACCAACGATTTTGCAAGCCAGCATCGTTATGATATGCATCTAAAAAAGCTTTCTCAGCTTCTTTGTTCTCTTCAATAAAACTATTAAAATCACTTATTTCCGGTAAATTATATTTATTCCAAAAATCGTTAGGCAATAAGCTATACGTATCTCCACTTATCCAAGACTCAATCTCAGTTCCTCCCCATGATGAATGAATTATACCAATAGGTATATTTAGTTCTTCATTTAATTTACGAGCAAAGAAGTAAGCAGTAGCAGAAAATTCTCCAACTGTATTAGGCGAACAAATATCCCAGTGTCCTTTAAATTCTTTTTGTGGTTCAACTTGAAGACTTTTTTCAACAGTAAACATTCTTATTGAGGGATAATTTGCATTTACAATTTCCTGTTCATACTGATTTACTTTCCCCCAGCCTTCAATAGGCATTTCCATATTAGACTGCCCACTAGCAAGCCACAATTCACCAATCAATATGTTTTTAATAGATATTGTATCTTTCTTACCATTAACAGTCAGCTTGTATGGTCCTCCATATTTAAATGCGGGAAATTCAACAATCCAAATTCCTTTTTTATCTGCTTTTGTTTTTATTTTTTCTCCTCTGAATTCAACACTCAGAATCTCTCTTGGTGCTGCAGCCCCCCAAACTTTAACTGGCTTTTCTTGTTGAAGAACCATATTATCTGTGAAGATACTCCCTAAACGTAATTTTGCATTAATTGTCTCTGTGACAGAGAAAACAAAGAGTAAAGAAATTAATATTGTTTTTGTGCGAATCATATTCTAATTAATCAATTATTGATACCCATCTATTAGCGATACTATTTTCAACTGTTTCTTAAATTCAGATTCATTCAAGTTTGTTCTTACGTGGATCATATAATCCTTATCAGGCAGCATATCAAAGTAATTATTACTAAAGAAATTATCTATTCCTTCTATTGACAGAAAGACTGCACGAGCGAATTTGTTGGTTCTTAAATTTAGATTAAAACCATCTTTAGCTTTTTCAATGGATCTACCTATCTTCGCTTTAGAGAAATCCAAGTTTTTGGGTTGGTTAAAGAAATAGTTATTCGAGTATGTATTATAATTCGTATCCTGAAAGCTTACATGTAGGACGATTTTACTTCTATCTAGTTTTGATAGGAATGATTCTATTTTCTTTGAATATACAATTGCACTGGTATTTTCCAAGACTTCTATATCTTCTGACTCTTCATTAACCAGTTTCCCTTCTAGACTATAAACCTCTATTTTTAACTGACCTCTAACTTTCTCTTGTCTATCAGAAACTAGATAAATATTTAATTTTCCATTTTCTTCAATTGGAGAGAGTAATAGATCTTTATAGGCCTCACGTGCAAAATAATGTTGAGCCTTCCAACGTCCATAATAGTCACGACTAGACCAAGAAGCTACCGGCCAACAATCATTATGTTGCCAAAACAAAGTTCCCATACAATATGGCATAGCTCTCCTGTGGGCTTCTATTGCTATCTTAATTGCATCGCCCTGCAACACCTGATTCATATAAAGGAATGCTTCAAAATCTTTTGGTGTTTGATATTCTTTCAGCAAATACTCTTCAATTAACTCGTTTGCATAAGATCCTGCACGCTGATGCTCCATCATAACTTCAGAAGTAATTTTCCAATCTTCAGGGTTTGGTGCATACTGCTTTACTGATTCAAATTCAGGAAATGATTGAAAGCCATATTCACTAAAAAATCTACTTTTCTCCAAATTGTATTGTGCAATAGGTTCTCTACCATGCCACACACCCCAATAATGCTTATCTCCATTTTCACTATCACATCCTTGACCAGGTAGTCCATAAGGAGAAGATGGCCAATAGCGTATTCCTGGAGCATATAGTTCAACCATATCGGGCAACAATTTGTGGAATAAATCTGTATATTGCTTCCACATTACACGAGCATATTCCGGATTTTGTTTTGCATAATCTTCCTTTCTACCCCAACCAAACCATCCATCATAGGCCTCATTATTTCCACACCAAATTGAAATAGATGGATGATTACGTAAACGTTTAATATTATCTATCGCCTCATGTTTAACACTTTCAAGGAAATGCCCTTCGGAAGGATACATACTACAAGCGAACATAAAATCTTGCCAAACCATAATGCCATGCTCATCGCACAAATCATAAAAAACATCTTCTTCATATGTTCCACCTCCCCATACTCGAAGCATATTCATATTTGTATTCTTGGCATCTAATACAGCCTTTTCTAATGTTTCATAAGTTACTCTAGGTAGAAAGTTATCGCTAGGAATATAGTTTGCTCCTTTTGCGAACACTTTTATTCCATTCAAAACAAAGTAAAAGGAGGTTCCATACTCATCTGGCTCATTAACCACTTCGATGGAACGAAGACCTATACGGGTCTCTTTTTTATCAGATATTTTATTATTTACCAAGATTTCTGTTTCAAACTCATACATATTTGGTTCTCCCAATCCATTGGACCACCACAACTTGGGTTCTTGAATATCACAATCAATTATTAAGTTATTCAAACCTTTATTTAGTATAAAGTCTTTTTCTGCATATACTTGACCTGTTTTTTTTTCTTTAATCTTAATGCTAACCTTTTTATTGTCTTCTGATGACAATAATTCAGTGACTACACTGATTTTTGCAATGTCAGTATTCACTTCTTTTTGATGAAAAAACACATCTTCTAATTTCACCTCATCCCAGGCTTCAATATATACAGGACGCCAAATTCCGGACGTAACTAATCTTGGCCCCCAATCCCATCCATAATGATAACCGGCCTTACGTGCAAATATGCTAACTGTTTTATTAAAGATACCTCCTTGTTGTGATTGATCCGGTCCTGTAGGATATTGAAAAGGTAAAGCATCCCACTTGGGAATATCCATTTTGATGGGAGATAAAAACAAGACTTCTAGTTTATTGTCTTTCTCTTTT
>CAZOVL010000021.1:0-34960 GCA_964583185.1 uncultured Bacteroides sp.
AAATAGTATATAATGACTCAAAAGTTAGCAATTCCACAAATTTCTATCTCGTCAGTTAAAAATTAAGAATTGCCTCAAATATAAAAGTTAAAGTACCGTATATTTCAGGTCTACAAATAAGTAAATACATTGACAATAAGCCTCAAGCCTCATTCAATCGTTTCAGATGACAGAACAACAGATTCCCTTGCTCATCTCTCAAATGCATACCATTACCCTCACAGTTATTCCATTCTTTACAGTCGGCACAAATACCTCTTTTCATCCAATTACGATCACGAAACACCTGATATTTATTATTCCAAACGGTCATAAAATCATCTTGGTATATGTTTCCTTGTATAAAATTAGACCGTAAATTCGGGCAGGCTGAAATTGAACCATCCACTAAAATAGAACCAACATTTACACCCGCACGACAAAAAAAGAAGTTATCTCTTACTTCACCTTCATATCCCCCTAAATATCCTTCACAGCCATAGCTTAAAGCTATTTCCCCCTCGTTGCGGGTATCACGAATAAAATCGAATACAGCCTTAAACTGTGGAGCCGATAATTGTAACTCATCATTTACTGCTGCTCTACCAATAGGAAATATGGTGAAGAGTCGCCATCTTTTAACCCCTAGATCAATTAACTTTTGCTTCAATGCACCTAATTCATGGATATTTTTAGGTGAAACACAAGTTACTACATCATAGATTATGTGTTCCTCTTTTTCAATTAATAACTTGATTCCATTAAAAGCATTCTTAAAGCTATTGGGGTTACCTCTAAGGTAGTTGTGTGAATCTTCCAATCCGTCCAGACTAATTGTTACCGACCGCAATCCCGATTCAATTAGAGCATTCAACCGTTTTTCGGTAAGAGCCAGTCCATTCGAAACCATACCCCATGGATATTCTCGCTTATATAACTCACGACCACACTCTTCTAAATCTTTACGCATCAAAGGTTCACCTCCTGTTATAACAATCATTGTTTTATGCGTATTAACATAAGGCGTAATACTATCTATTACTTTAAGGAAATCGGCTAGTGGCATATCTTTTTGAGCCATATCTCTACGACAATCACTACCGCAATGCTTGCAAGACAGGTTACAACGAAGCGTACATTCCCACAAAAGATAAGTGAGTTGATGCATCTTCCGTTCGTTCTTCCTATATTTTTGATATAATTTCAGGGCTATTTTCTTCCGTAGAGGCAGTTTGGAAACACTCATTTTTTCTTCTCTATTTCTTCTACAGTTTTTTGAGCATCTAAAGTAATTGTTCCCATATCTTTTTCTGCATGTCCTTTATACCAACTATCTCCATCTTTATAATCATCTTTAGTGAATTCAATGTCCATTTCTTTTTCTGTAAATGAACCATTAGTCTCACCATCTATATCTAGAAACTTGATTCGATATTTATTATTGGGAAAACTCTTGTTTTCCAAAATAAACTCTCCGGTTTTATTCGTCAAAGAAACGCATCTTTCTTCTTCATTTTCCAATAACATCTCTACCTGAATTCCTTCAATTCCCTTTTCTTGAGCCTCAGCATCTACTACTTTTCCTATAACTTTATAGGTAGCAGAGGGGGTTCCATATTCATCCATTGGATCTGAATTAGTACATTGAGTGAACCCTAAAAACAGAAGCAAAAGAGTTAATAGTTTTGAATAAATTGTCCTAGCTTTAATAATCATAATCTACCTATTTTAAGATGGAATCAATAAATATAGTAAAAATACAATAGAAAACCACTATTGAAAAATTTTAATAGAGCAAACATTAACATTTAACAAAACAGATTATTGGCCTCTTTTTACTTCTCTTCTTCTATCTTTTGGGAATCAAGTTGAATGATTCCCATATCTTTTGTTGCATAGACATCGTGCCACCTATTACTGTCTATAATATCCTCTCGAGTAAATTCAACAGTTATTTCTTTGTCAGCAAACAGACCGTTTTCTTCTTTATTAACATCCTGAAATTTCATGATAATCTTAGGATAGGGTACCTGATATCGTTCAACGGAAAAGCTACCGGATTCATCTGTTAGAACAGTCGTTCCTTCAATGTGCTCCATATCAGTATTTGGAATCATTACCACTTGAATTCCTTTTATCCCTTTTTCAGCAGCCTCTTTTTGAGGTTACTTTTCCCACAACCTTAAATGTAGCAGTAGGGTTCCATATTCAATCATTATGTCATCTAATCCGGAATCATCTTTTCCACACCCTGAAAATCCCAACAAAATGAGTAAAAAGGATAGAAAAGAGGTATAAATAGTTCTCACCTTACGTTTCATATTAAGTTCATTTTTAGTTTACATAAAAAGAAAACACAACAAATGATCTATTAAAGAAAATTTTTCATTCAGAACCTACTACAAAACATATTCTATGCTTTTCTTTCATTCCAAAATTTAGAGCGAATGATAATTGTTCAAATATACAATTCTTAAAAACACTTACATTAAGAAGGACAACTTGCAGTAAAATATTTATATTTAGGTTCAACTTCATTATCCAAAGACAGAATATGACAAAACGACAAAAAAACAAAAGAAAACGCTCCATAGATAATATGAAGGTTTTTGGAACTCCTGAATATTTGGGAAAAATAAATATACCCACATCAGTAGAACTAATACAATACAATGAAAAAGACTTTACACAAAGAACTTTAAGCCCACAAAGTGATTTTAAGAAACAGATAAAAAAGGATTTCACCAATTGGTTTAAAGTAACCGGTTTTTCCGATGTGGAATATATAAATCGAATTTGTAGAGATTTTGGTTTGCATAGTTTTGATATCCGAGAGTTGTTAGCTGACGCAAACTTTGTTAAGGTTGTTCTTTATGATGATGTAACTTTTTCTTTAATCTCAGGATATTATTTAAATGACGAAAGGGTTATGGAAGATATGCAAATAGCATTTATTTTAGGAGATAACTTTGTCATCAGCTTTAAGGAAGCTCCACTTCCTGTATTTAATGAAGTAGAAAGGGCGATTTCTGAGAACAATATTACTCTAAGAAAAAAAGGAGCCGATTTTTTACTCTACATTCTATTCAACACGATTAATTCTTTCAACAACAATTTCATTACAATGTCTGAAGATTATCTTCTGGAAATTGAAGATCAATTAATTATGCAAAATGAAACGATTGATGTTCTTCACACACTGAGTAAAGAACGAATGACTCCTATTCGGATTAAACGTTTTATGTCATCGTTAAGAGAGGAATTTGAAAATCTACTAGAAAACACAAATAATAAAATAAAGCCTGAGAACTTGATTTATTTTGAAAATTTGGATGATAAGTTTCGTACTGTTTCTTCCAATATTTACAGTTATGAAGAACTCGTAAAGTCTCTCATTGATTTATATTACAATAATAACGAAATGAAGATGAACAAAATAATGAAACGTCTCACTGTAGTAGCTACAGTTTTCATCCCTCTCACTTTTCTGGTTGGTGTTTGGGGCATGAACTTTGATATCATGCCCGAGCTAAAATGGAAATATGGATATTTAATGTCCTGGGGGCTATTTATAGTAATTGCCGGACTTGTTATTCTTCTAATGAAAAAGAAAAAATGGTTGTAAAATAGATAATAGGTAAGAACAAAAAAGATTAAGTTATCTCCTTATAGGAAGTAAAACCTTGTCATCTTTCTTTGACATACAAATTTCGTTGGCGAAAGATAGACTCCACTTGGTTACGTTGTTCCTCGGTAGGTGATACAGCATCTTTCAGTTGATAGTCCAACCCTAATTCTGCCCACTTAGATGAACCTAGTTGATGAAAAGGTAAAACACTTACCTGTTGAATGTTTTGAAAAGAAGATAAATAATCGGCCAATGCCTCAATGTCTTCTATGTGATCTGTATAACCTGGAAGAAGAACATAACGTATCCAAGTAGCTATATTCTTTTCCTTCAGATACTCAGCAAACTGCAATGTAGGTGCCAATTTTTTACTTGTTAAAGCTTGGTACTTAGTCGGGTTAAAATGCTTAATATCTAACAGAACCAAATCCACCCAGTTCAGAAGCTCTTTAATTTTATCATTAAAAATAAAACCGGAAGTATCTATGGCAGTATGTACTCCTTCCTCTTTACACAACTTAAGAAATTCAAGAAGAAAATCGGGTTGCATCAATGGTTCACCTCCGGAAAGAGTTATTCCACCTTTCACAAACCCTTTTACTTTTCTGTACTCTTCAAAAAGTTCAACTGGAGTTACTGTGTGTTTTGCGTCTTTCATAATCCAGGTATCGGGGTTATGACAATAGAGACAGCGCAGAGGACATCCCTGCATAAAAATAACCAAACGGATTCCCGGACCATCCTTAGTTCCGAAACTCTCTATGGAATGAATAAAACCCTTCATAAAATATAAAATAAAAGCAGAGAACCTAAACTGTAGACTCTCTGCTAAATTACTATTTTTATTCGTTAAAACGTGGTCGTAATGGTACGATTTATTACATCTAATTGTTGCTCTTTCGTTAACTTAACAAAATTCACAGCATAACCGGAAACACGTATCGTTAATTGAGGATACTCTTCAGGGTGTTCCATGGCATCAATTAATAAGTCACGATCAAAAACATTCACATTCAAGTGATGTCCTTTCTGATTGAAATACCCATCTAAAAGAGAGGTTAAATTTTGAGCCTCTTCTTTTTTATTCTCGCCTAGTGTATTAGGAGTAATTGCAAAGGTATACGAAATTCCATCGTTGGCATGTTCAAAAGGAAGTTTGGCTACAGAGGAAAGTGAAGCTACTGCTCCTTTTGTATCTCTTCCGTGCATGGGATTAGCCCCAGGAGCAAAAGGTGTTCCTCCTCTTCTACCATCGGGTGTATTGCCCGTTTTCTTTCCATAAACCACATTTGAAGTTATAGTAAGTACGGATTGGGTAGGAATAGCATTCTTATACATTTTAAAGCTCCGAATTTTGTTCATAAACTTCTCAATCACATCAACAGCAAATTGATCGGTAAGCTCGTCATTGTTTCCAAAAGGTACATACTCTTTTTCCAATACATAATCCACTGCATCACCTTCTTCATCACGTATAACACGCACTTTCCCAAATTTAATTGCAGCTAAAGAATCAGCTATAATCGATAGACCTGATACTCCAAAAGCTTGTGTACGAACAATATCCACATCATGTAAAGCCATTTCAAGTGCCTCATAAGAGTACTTATCGTGCATATAATGAATAATGTTTAACGACTTCACATAGGTTTCTGCTAACCAATCCAACATCTTATCAAACTTCTCCCAAACCTCATCAAACTCAAGATATTCTCCTTTTACAGGTTCTAAATACCCTTGGGGCACTACATAATCCTTACTGTTCTCATCCTTTCCTCCATTAATGGTATACAGCAAAGCTTTGGGCAGATTTGCACGTGCGCCAAAGAATTGCATTTGTCCTCCGATACGCATAGGTGAAACACAACAAGCAATACCATAGTCATCGCCTAACTGTTCACGCATCAAGTCATCGTTTTCATATTGCAAAGAAGAGGTATCGATAGAAACTCTGGCACAATATTCTTTCCACCCTTGTGGTAGACTTTCACTCCAAAGAACAGTTAAATTTGGCTCCGGAGCAGGTCCTAAATTATATAGGGTATGCAACATACGGAAACTGTTCTTTGTAACTAAAGATTTTCCATTTTTCGCCATCCCTCCTAAAGATTCTGTTACCCAAACCGGATCACCCGAGAATAGTTCATCGTATTCTGGTGTACGCAAAAAGCGGACGATACGTAGCTTCATAACAAAATGATCAATGAGCTCCTGAGCTTCTTGTTCCGTTATTTTTCCTGATTGAATATCTCTCTCAATATATATGTCAAGAAAAGTACTAACTCTCCCCAAACTCATAGCCGCCCCATTCTGGTCTTTAATAGCAGCTAAATAACCAAAATAAGTCCATTGTATAGCTTCTTGAGCAGTAGATGCAGGTTGTGAAATGTCGTAACCATACGAAAGAGCCATCCGTTTCAATGCAGCTAAAGCGGCTAATTGGTCGCTTAACTCTTCTCTCAGACGAATCAACTCATCGGTCATCTCTCTAGGATCACATTCCTTAAAACGCTGTTTACGTTCATTTATTAAACGATCTACTCCATACAGTGCCACTCTACGATAATCACCAATGATACGACCTCTTCCATAGGCATCTGGAAGTCCTGTTAACAAGCCATTACTGCGAGCACGACGGATACTTGCTGTATAAGCAGAGAAAACACCATCATTATGAGTCTTACGATATTTTGTATAGAATTCTTCTGTAGTAGAATCTAAATCGTACCCATACTCTTGCAAACTCTGTTTCACCATACGCAATCCACCATTGGGAAAGATTGCTCGTTTCAAAGGTTTATCCGTTTGTATTCCAACTATTTTTTCAAGGTCTTGGTCAATATATCCGGCACCATAAGTATCAATTTGTGATGGAAGAGAGGTTTCAGCATCATAAACACCTTTCTCTTTCTCTACTTTAAACATCTCTGTTAAAATAGCCCATAACTGATGAGTAGCTTCAGTTGGTTTTTCAAGAAAGGAATCAGTTCCTTTATACTCTGTATAGTTTTCCAGAATGAAATTGTTTACATCAATGACATCCCTCCAATTTGTGCCTTTAAATCCAATATAAGCATCCATTTCTAAATTCTTTTATGAAAATTTAAATAAAACAATCTTTTAAAATTTACCCGCACAAAGATAAGACTTTAACTTAGGATAACCACATAATAGAACCGATATAAATAACCCCACTCAAGCAACCACGAGCTATTTGTCAACTATTTTCCCCGTTATTAAACATATGGAGAAACAACCCTTTTAAAAAGAAGATAAAGTACAAAAGAACACCCACTCTGACCCGTTTTCTCAAAAGCAAAACTGTGTGATTCTTAAAATACAATAAATAAGAACGGCTCTAATTAATAACTGATTACAAAGAGGAAAAAGTCAATCTTTTTTAGTAATTTTACAATTAGCTTAATTCAATTTTCTTTTTCTTAAGTTAAGCTATTGAGACAGATAAAAAGAAAACAACATATATAATGAATTACAAATGGAATTATCAACCCTTAACAGAAGAACAACAAGATGAAAGTATAAGATTAGCTAACGAATTAAATATTCACCCCACTTTAGGGCAGTTATTATTGCAAAGAGGTATAAGTACGCAACAAGAAGCAGAGGATTTTTTCCAACCCGACTTAAAGAGTTTGCACGATCCATTCCTTATGAAAGATATGGATTTAGCTGTGGAAAGGTTAAATCAAGCAATTGGAGCAAAAGAACGCATACTTGTTTATGGAGATTATGATGTAGACGGTACAACCGCTGTTTCTTTAGTTTATAAATTCATACGCTTCTTTTACTCTAATATAACTTATTATATCCCTGATAGAGATGATGATGGTTATGGCGTATCAAAACAAGGAATAGACTTTGCATATAATGATGGAGTTAGCTTAATTATTGTTCTTGACTGTGGCATAAAGGCTGTAGAGCAAATTGCATATGCCAAAGATATAGGTATTGATTTTATCATCTGCGACCACCACGTTCCGGATGAAATATTACCTCCCGCTGTGGCCATTTTAAACCCTAAGCGTTTTGACAACACCTACCCATACACCCACCTTTCCGGCTGTGGTGTGGGATTTAAGTTTATGCAAGCTTTTGCAATAGACAACGGGATTAAGTTTCGGAAATTAAAACCGTTATTAGATCTTGTGGCGGTTAGTGTAGCTTCTGATATTGTTCCTATTTATGGAGAAAACAGAATACTAACTTTTCACGGACTAAAACAACTGAATAGAAATCCTTGTGTTGGACTTAAAGCTATTATTGACATCAGTGGGTTGAGCAAAAAAGAGGTAACAACGAGTGATATTATCTATAAAATAGGGCCTCGAATTAATGCTTCCGGTCGTATGCAATGCGGAAAAGAAGCTGTTGATTTGTTAATAGAAAACGACTACACCAAGGCACTTGAGAAAGCAGAACAAATCAATGAATACAATGAAGCACGTAAAGATTTGGATAAAGGGATTACCGAAGAGGCAAACCGCATAGTTGATGAACATAAAGGTTTAGAAAAGAAGCGCTCCATTGTTCTTTATAATGAATCGTGGCACAGAGGAGTGATTGGTATTGTTGCCTCACGTTTAACCGAAGAGTATTATCGTCCGGCTGTAGTCTTAACTCGCACAGAAAATTATGCTACCGGATCAGCTCGCTCTGTTCCGGGGTTTGATGTATACAAAGCTATTGAACATTGTAGAGATTTACTGGATAGCTTTGGTGGTCATACCTATGCCGCAGGTTTATCTATGCGTGTAGAGAACGTTCCTATTTTTGCCGAACGCTTTGAAAAGTATGTAACTGAACACATTCTACCGGAACAGACTTATGCCATTTTACATATTAATGCTGAATTAGAATTCAAAGATATCACTAAAAAATTCTACAAACATCTACAATGCTTTGAGCCTTTTGGACCATCCAATGAGAAACCTATTTTTTCCACTCATCATGTCTATGATTATGGAACAAGTAAGGTTGTGGGAAGGGATCAGGCACACATCAAACTGGAGTTAGTAGACAACAATTCCAATAGCATACTCAATGGCATTGCTTTTGGTCAGAGTTCACACGTTCGTTATATAAAAACAAAACAGGCCTTTGACATTTGCTACACCATTGAGGAAAATGTATATAAAAAGGGAGAAGTACAACTTCAAATTGCAGATATAAAACCTCGGGTAGATTCGTAAACAGAAAGGATATCTTAAAATGGATCGTTTTTTATCCATCCTGAAAGAACATTGGGGATACGACTCATTTCGTCATCCTCAAGAAGAGATAATAAATAGTGTTTTTGAAGGAAAAGACACACTTGGTTTAATGCCCACTGGAGGAGGAAAATCAATTACATTTCAAGTTGCTTCATTGGCAAAAGATGGAATATGTATTGTGATTACCCCTCTAATTGCCTTGATGAAAGATCAAGTGGAGAACCTTCGCACAAAAGGTATCAAGGCAGTTGCTATATACTCAGGAATGAATCGTCAGGAAATCATTACAGCATTGGAAAACTGTATTTTTGGCAATTATAAATTTCTTTATATTTCTCCGGAACGCATAGGGACAGAAATTTTTCAGGTTAAAGCTCGCTCAATGAATGTCAACCTCATTACCGTAGATGAAAGCCACTGTATATCGCAATGGGGTTATGACTTTAGACCGGCCTACTTAAAAATAGCACAAATAAGAGAATTATTGCCTAACATACCTGTACTTGCATTAACAGCTACTGCTACCCCTGAAGTAGTAAAAGACATTCAAAAGCAACTATCCTTTAAGCAAGAGAATGTTTTTAAGACAAGTTATGAACGTAAGAATTTGGCATATATTGTTAGGGATACAGAAGATAAACAAGGAGAACTACTACATATTCTCAACAGCACTGAAGGGAGTGCTATAGTATATGTTAGAAGCAGACGAAAAACCAAGGAAATTGCTCAGCTCTTAAATCAACAAGGTATATCTGCCACATTTTACCATGCAGGTCTGATTAATGAAGAAAAAGACAACAGACAGAAACGATGGATGACTGAAGAGTATAGGGTTATGGTAGCCACAAATGCCTTTGGAATGGGAATTGACAAGCCTAACGTAAGACTGGTTATTCATATAGATTTACCCGACTCTCCGGAAGCTTATTTTCAGGAGGCAGGAAGAGCAGGAAGAGATCGGGAAAAAGCATACGCAGTACTTTTATATGCAAAAACCGATAAAACCACTCTCAAAAAACGCATTCAAGACACTTTTCCTGAGAAAGAATATATTAAAAGGGTATATGAATCGCTACAATACTATTTTCAAATGGCTATGGGAGATGGACAAGACTGCATCTTTGAATTCAACTTAGAAGAATTTTGTACACGATTCAAGTTTTTCCCTGTTCCGGCAGACAGTGCACTTCGCATACTAACTCAAGCAGGATACCTTGAATATACTGATGAGCAAGACTCAAATTCCAGAGTTGTTTTCCGACTACGAAGAGATGAACTATATAAGCTTACACAACTCAGTGGTACTACCGATTTAGTTATACAAACCTTATTGCGATCATATACCGGATTATTTACAGATTATGTATTTATTCAAGAAGCATCCCTTGCATTAAAAACCGGCTTAACACAAAGAGACATATACGGCATACTCATTTATCTATCTAAAAGGGGTATTATCGATTATATCCCAAGGAAAAAAACGCCTTATATAATCTATACCCGAGAGCGTGTTGAAAGCAATGCTCTTCATATTTCCAAAGCAATTTTTGAAGAGCGAAAGAAACGCTACGAAGAGCGGATTGATGCGGTTATTTACTATGCTTCAACCCAAGAAATTTGTAGGAATAGGCTCCTTTTGAATTATTTTGGAGAGAAAAGCAATACTTCGTGTAACCAGTGTGATGTATGTTTAAGTAAAAACACAAAAGATACAATCCAGAATAGTGAGTTCTCTGATTTATCTGCACAATTATTAGCTGTATTAAAAGAGCATCCCCTTCCTCCTTATTTATTGATTCAACAAATGAATCTAGAAAAGGAGAAGCTGCTGCCTATTATTCGCTACTTAATTGCTGAAGATCTTTTACTGTTTCAGGATGGCATTTTATCTGCTAAAAAAGAAAACTGAGCAACCTTTTACAAAAGCCTATCCGGATTAAGAAGGAACTAAAATTAGTTGCTGAAGAAAATGACCTCTTTGGGTTTATTCTTTGATAAGACTTATTTATAGGATTCTTTATGCAATTAATCGGATTGCATAGAATTAAGGAAGTTACAGTTCTTTTTTCAAATATATCATATCTACAAGATGTACCCCATCTTCTACTATAGGGTTTATATAATTATCAGTAAAAAAGTTTTTCACAATATGAGATTCTTTAAAGCCGCATTTTTTATAAAAATCGACTGTTGATGTACCATAGCCCGTTCCCACAATAATAGATTGTGTATTTTTTTCCCTATAGAAAGATGAGATATATTCTATCAAATAACTTGCATAACCCATCCGTTGAGAAGATGGCTCTGTGGCCATATTCTTAATTTCATAGACTCCATTTTTTTCACAAGTAACAACGCAAATACTTCTTACGCTATTTTTAGCATATAAAGCAAAAACATCTCCCCTCTCTAGGTATTTGTCAATCATTCTCTCTTCTTCATCCGCTAGAAGAAGAAGGTCAATAAAATCTTTCTTATTTGTTGCTATCTGTTTTATTTTCAAGAAATAGTATTCCATTTTTCAATTACCAAATCAGGGGAACTACAACTAAGTTCTAATATTTGACCCTTCTTTTTAATAATATAGAAAGATTTATTTTTATCCGTTACATATGCTTTGTATCTTTTGTTAAAAGTTCGTGAATAAAACAAGCCTATCTTACCAAAAAGTCCGGAAATACCAAAAACTCTAATATCCATATTATTGGGGGTTATTCTTTTTATTTCAGATATATCTTCAAATTCAATTTTTTTTCGGGAAAATAAAAATTGAACAGACAAAGAATTTTCATCTAAAATAATCCTTCTAGGGGTTAGAGAAATTCCATATATTAGAGTAAACAACACTATAAGGAAAACTAATACATGTAACATTCTATACGATTCTCCAAACACAATACCTCTAAACGAATAAACAATAAGATATAATATTAATGTTAACAACACTATTGAAGTAACCATATAATACGTACTGATTCCACATTTTATTTTAATCATACTAAGTTCGTTTTTATAAAATTCAACAAATCTGATTCTTTAATTCTTTCAGTTGCCTTAGGATTTTTTTCTTTTCTTTTTTTACAATATTCTTAGCTAACATCTCCTTATAACGAGGTAGTAACTGATAGTTTCTTTTGTTCTTATTTATATTCCATATATTTTAAATACCATTATCATATAGTATTTGAGCGTTTTGGGTTGTATTTTCTTTAAATCCAACAGTATATGTTATAATAATTGCCACTATCAGGACTACAGAAACAGCAAACCCATAAGCAACACTTTTTGTAGTTAATTCTACCTATTTCTTTCCCCTAATAAATTCATATAGATTTTTGTTTTCTCCACTTTGTATATTAATAGATATTTTAATATTTTATCTATATCAGAATCAGTATTAATTCCATTATCTGATAAAAATTCGGTTCTGTTTTTTTAAGAAATTTCTGCATGTATCGAATCATTAACTAGCAATGTAACTAAAAATTCTATCTTTCTCAACTGTTCAATTCTTTTATTTGGTAATAAATTCCTAATTTTTTTAGCCCCCCACAAACAACTGGATATCAATATAACAAAAGAATTAATAGAACACCTTATATTAAGACGATTTGAAAAAATCAAAAAGAATCACCAAATAAACAAGAATAAAACCTAAAGCGATGAAAGAGGAATTCATTCCGGATATCAATTTACTTTTAGAGTCTGGATCAGTATTCTTTTTAAAACTCCAATTTTTCACCACAATATATACACCTAATGCTAAGGCTATAAAAAAAGGAATTAAAGAAAAGTGAAAAACAACACTTTTCATTTTATCTCCAATAAAAAGCATTATAAACCCAAGAACATTAAGAAACCCTAAATTTGACCGAATGGCATATACATCTTTTTTCATAATAAAATGAGTAAATTTAAACAAACAAGCTAATACTATAGTTTCATTTTTACTGAATCAATAAATTCTATTGTATCTTTTTTTCTTTTGTACTAATGTCACTGTCAAGAATAGGAGCGATATCGTTATAATAGTCAAACACATTATTCCCATTATAAAGAAGAATGACCAAGCATATTTTCTATTAAAAATAAAGCAGCTTTATACATCAAACTATCTTTTTCATCCTTCTTATAGTGACTCAAGGTATTCTCTAGTTCATCTCTATTTTCTTTTGCTTTTTGTAAACTTATTGAAAGATAGTTAAACATATTGTATTCAACGTGAAATTATTCTTAAAAAGAAAGACTTAGTAAATATTATCAAGAATTATTATTTCTTGCACTATTTTATTAACAAAGTTATTCAATAGAGAAGAATAGCTTATGTTCTACAACAATAATGCGATCAAAAGGTATTCTTTTTTATGGAACTTGAATTAGTGATTTTTTATAGCTAAAAAAGTTTCAATCACAAGTAAAAGTAAAAAATAACTGAAGCATTCTATTTTCAAAAATCATCAAAACGCAGACAAACAAAAAATACGGTCTAGGACCGAAGGTCTGTCGGTCTAGGAGAGAAGGTGCCTCGGTCTAGGACCGAGGGGGTGTCGGTCCTAGACCGACAAAAGGATGCCTTTTAAGCTTTGTGGAAGGGAGTTTATTGCCACCTATTTTTCAGAGAATTGTTCTACAATTTATAATGCAGAATAGTATAAACAAAAGGAAAGAAAAATAAGGAAACAGTATAGAGAAGCAAGCTTTTAATACATACTCACCAAAAGGTATTATAGGTATAAAATGAAGAGATAAGAGTACTTTTTTATAAAGAAATCAACTTACTGTAAAAATATTATCAACTTCCTATTGCTTCTTTAGTTTTTTGTACATACATTTGCAAACATCAAATAAAGAGAGATGAATTTATTTAGCAATACATATTATTACTTCTTTTTTTACTTTACTAAACTAGTAGAGCGGGGTAATTTATGTATTAACTGATTGAACATACAGAATAAACAAATAGATAAGAATCCCGCTCCATTAGGAGTGGGATTCTTTTTTTATATACAGATTAGAAATGATAAAAATAGCTATACAAGGAACTCACGGATCATATCACGACATTGCGGCTCATCTGCTTTTTCAGGAAGAAATAGAACTGGTTTGTTGCAAAACATTTGAGGATATATTCAGAACACTGAATGAAGAACCGGATACATTGGGATTATTGGCCATTGAAAATACCATTGCCGGTAGTTTACTCCATAACAATGACTTAGTTAAGAAAAGTAACACTCAAATCATTAAGGAGCAAAAGTTGCGTATCTCCCACTGTTTTGCTTGTCTTCCGGATGAAGACTGGGCCGACCTTAAAGAGGTCAACTCCCACCCTATTGCCTTAATGCAATGCCGGGCTTTCTTAAACTCACAACCTCAGTTAAAGGTGGTAGAGGGTGAGGACACCGCTCTTAGTGCTAAAAAAATTCAAGAAGAACAGTTGAGAGGACACGCAGCTATATGTTCTGAATCGGCAGCGAATCGTTATGGCATGAAAATATTGCAGCGCGGAATTGAAACCAACAAGCATAATTTCACTCGTTTCTTATTGGTTGCCAATCCTAAGCAAGCTCAAGCGTGTAAAGAGAAAAGCAAGCCTAACAAAACAAGTTTAGTTTTTACACTTCCTCACGAAGAAGGTAGTTTATCACAAGTTCTCTCCATCTTTTCTTTTTATCACATCAATCTCACCAAAATTCAATCGTTACCCATCATAGGCAGAGAGTGGGAGTATCAATTTTATGTTGATGTTACTTACGACGACTATACCCGTTACTCACAAGCCATTTCAGCCATTAAACCTTTAATAAGTGAACTTAAAATATTAGGAGAATATGTCAAATTCGAAGCCAAATAATCAAATTCAACCCGCTCAACGCCTACAAGGTGCTAATGAATACTACTTCTCCAAGAAATTAAAAGAGGTAGCTAAAATGAATTTAACAGGAACTCCTGTCATAAACTTAGGTATAGGCAGCCCTGATAATCCACCCTCGGACAAAGTCATTTCCACTTTATGTAATCAGGCACAAAGGAATGACACACACGGCTATCAGCCTTATGTGGGTATTCCCGAACTACGAAAAGGTTTTGCCCATTGGTATAAAAAGTGGTACAATGTAGACTTAAACCCTCAAAATGAAATTCAGCCTTTAATTGGCTCTAAAGAGGGAATATTACACATCACACTGGCTTTTGTAAACCCCGGTGACAAGGTATTAGTTCCTGACCCTGGCTATCCCACATACACTTCATTGAGCAAGCTTTTGGGAGCAGAGGTTATAAAATACAACTTAAAAGAAGAGAACCAATGGTATCCTGATTTTAATGAATTGGAGCAAATGAATTTGGAAGACATTAAACTGATGTGGATAAACTACCCTCATATGCCTACGGGAGCTAAAGCAACCCCTGAGTTATTTGAAAAGCTAGTACGTTTTGCTCAAAAAAAGAACCTTATTCTGGTAAACGACAATCCTTACAGCTTTATTCTAAACAATCAACCCTTGAGTATCCTCTCTATTCCCGGAGCCAAAGCCTGTTGCATTGAGCTTAACTCTATGAGTAAAAGCCATAATATGCCGGGTTGGCGCATTGGAATGCTTGCAACAAACGCAACTTTTGTGGAATGGATACTAAAGGTAAAAAGCAACATTGATAGCGGTATGTTCCGTCCCCTCCAGCTAGCTGCAGTAGAAGCGTTACAAGAAGATGAAAGCTGGTATGAACTGAATAATAAACAATATAGAGAAAGAAGAGAGGTTGCAGAAGATATTTTACACCTCTTGGATTGCTCATTTGACCCGAATCAATCAGGACTTTTCCTTTGGGGACGCATTCCGGAGAAATACAACAATGTGGAACAACTTACTGAAAAAATTCTCCAAGAAGCACGTGTCTTTATAACTCCCGGTTTTATCTTCGGAGAGAATGGAAAACGTTATATACGCATATCGCTTTGTTGTACCAAAGAGAATTTACAAGAAGCATTACAACGCATCGAACAAATCATTGAATAATAAATAAAACAAAATAAAAATGAAACTTGAATCCATTTTACTACCAGGCATCAATCCTGAACGACCCATTGTTATAGCAGGTCCTTGTAGTGCAGAGACAGAAGAACAAGTATTAAAAACTGCCAGAGAGTTGGCTGAACGAAACGTAAAAATATTCCGTGCAGGCATATGGAAACCCCGAACTAAACCCGGAGGTTTTGAAGGAGTGGGTGTTGAAGGATTGCAGTGGTTGAAACGGGTAAAAGCAGAAACAGGAATGTATGTATCTACCGAAGTAGCCACAGCTCAACACGTATACGAAGCACTTAAAGCAAACATAGATATACTGTGGATTGGTGCTAGAACTACAGCTAACCCCTTTGCTGTACAAGAAATTGCAGATGCTCTGAAGGGTGTAAACATTCCTGTATTTATAAAAAACCCCGTTAATCCGGATTTGGAGTTATGGATTGGTGCCATAGAACGCATCTATAATGCCGGAATAACTAAAATAGCAGGCATTCACCGGGGATTTAGCAGCTCGGATAAAACCATCTATAGGAATCTTCCTAACTGGCATATTCCCATAGAACTACGTCGCCGCTTACCCGATTTACCTCTATTCAGTGACCCTAGTCATATTGGGGGTAAAAGAGAATTGATTGCTTCAATTAGTCAGCAATCCATGGATCTAAACTTTGACGGACTAATTGTAGAAAGTCATTGCAATCCGGATGAAGCTTGGAGTGATGCTGCACAACAAATAACTCCCCAAGTATTGGAATACATACTAAACCTTTTAGTCATTCGCGAGGAAGCTCAATCAACTGAAAGTCTTACCATATTAAGAAAACAAATTGATGAATGCGATAACGAATTAATACAGATATTATCTAAACGGATGAGGGTTTCCAGAGAAATTGGTTTATATAAGAAAGAGCATAACATTACCGTTCTTCAGTCGGGCAGATACAATGAAATTTTAGATAAACGAGCCAAACAAGGAGAGGCCTGTCAAATGCATACCGATTTTATAAAAAACATATTTCAAGCTATTCACGAAGAATCTGTACGTCAACAGATTGAAATCATTAATCAATAAACACACATTGTTTCAATGAAAATATTAATCTTAGGAGCCGGAAAAATGGGCTCATTCTTTCTCGATTTATTAAGCTTTCAACACGAAACAGCTATTTATGATAGAGACCCACAAAAGTTACGTTTCACACATAACGCGTACCGGTTTACCACCATTGAGGAGATAGAAAACTTTGAACCTCATTTGGTCATTAATGCTGTAACCTTAAAATATACCATAGAAGCATTTGAAAGCATAATGCCCATTCTTCCCAAAGATTGCATCCTAAGCGATATTGCATCGGTAAAAAATGGACTACAGAAATTTTATAAAACGTGTGGTTTCCCTTATGTATCATCTCACCCAATGTTTGGTCCTACCTTTGCGAAGCTGAATAACTTAAGTCACGAGAGTGCTATTATTATTAGTGAAAGTGACCATCTGGGTAAAATATTTTTCAAGGACTTATATAGCAATTTAAACTTGAACATCTTTGAATATACTTTTGATGAACACGATGAAACTGCTGCATATTCTCTTTCTATTCCTTTTGTTTCAACCTTGGTTTTTGCATCGACAATGAAACACCAACAAGCACCGGGTACAACCTTTAAGAAACACATGGAAATTGCAAAAGGGTTATTGAGCGAAGATGACTATCTGTTACAAGAGATTCTATTCAATTCAAAAACCCCTAAACAGGTGGAGAAAATATTGGAGGAATTGCAAAATCTGCTAACCATCATAAAAAATAAAGATGCAGATAAAATGCAGTCTTTTTTAACAAATGTGCGTAAGAAAATCGACTAATAAATAGCAAGTTTGGTGGATAGGCTGTAATTTTACCTATTGGCTCCAATAAAACTTTAAACTTTGTGTTTTCATTATGATAGATAAAGCAACAATAGACCGCATAATGGATACTGCACAAATTATTGATGTGGTATCTGAGTTTGTTACACTAAGACGTCGAGGTGCAAACTATGTTGGGCTATGTCCTTTTCATAATGAAAAAACCCCTTCTTTCAGTGTATCTCCTGCCAAAGGAATTTGTAAATGTTTTGGTTGTGGTAAAGGGGGAAATGTGGTTCATTTCATTATGGAACACGAACAACTCAACTACTACGAGGCACTTAAGTTTTTAGCTAAAAAATACAACATTGAAGTTAAAGAGCGAGAACTGAGCAGCGAAGAGAAAGAAGCTCAAAGCTTAAGAGAAAGTCTTTTCATTGTCAATGAGTTTGCCAATGAATACTTTCAAGGTATATTGCAAAACCACTTAGAAGGACGATCCATTGGGCAAGCTTACTTTAAAGAAAGAGGATTTAGACCTGAAGTCATCAAAAAGTTTCAGTTGGGATATTCTTTAGAAGATTCTGAGGCTTTTGGGCAAGAGGCTCTCCGTAAAGGGTACAAACAGGAATATTTAATAAAAAATGGCCTTTGTTATGAAGCTTATGGTAAATTAGCCGACCGCTTTAGGGGGAGGGTTATTTTTCCTATTCATACACTTTCAGGAAAAGTTGTAGCATTTGGCGGACGAATATTAAGCAGTAATCCTAAGCTGGCTAAATATGTAAACTCGCCGGAATCCGATATTTATCATAAAAGTAACGAGTTATATGGTATCTATTTTGCAAAAAGAGCCATAGTAAAAGAAGACTGTTGTTTTTTAGTAGAGGGTTATACTGATGTTATCTCAATGCATCAGGCTGGAGTGGAAAATGTGGTTTCCTCGTCAGGAACTGCACTGACTCCCGGACAAATCCGATTAATACACCGTTTTACAGAGAACATCACTGTGCTCTATGATGGAGATTCAGCAGGAATTGCAGCTTCAATACGAGGCATTGATATGCTGTTGGAAGAAGGAATGAATGTAAAAGTAGTTCTGCTCCCCAATGGAGAAGACCCAGATTCATTTGCCAGAAAACATAATGCAACAGACTTCAAAGCTTTTATAGCCCGGAAAGAAGTAGACTTTATTCGTTTTAAAACCCAGCTCTTAATGAACGATGCTTCGAATAATGATCCTATAAAACGTGCTGAACTGATTAGTAGCATTGTTAAAAGTATCTCTGTTATTCCGGAAGCCATTGTGCGTTCTGTTTACATTAAAGAAAGCAGCAGCCTACTGAACATAGATGAAAAAGTAATTGTTGGGGAGATAAACAAACTCAAACGAAAAGAAACTGAGCAGAAACAGACTCAACAAAAAAGAGAAGAGGAAAACCAAAAGGAATTACAGTCGTCATCCCAAGATTATCAGTCCTATCTTCCTCAAGAGGGTAAGGAGAAACTTCTATTCTACAGAATTGAGCGACTCATTATTCAAGCAATACTTCGGTATGGACAGGAGATATTATACGTAACAAAAAAGGAGGAACAAGAACATTCTGTTTCTGTAGTGGAACATATCATCAATGATTTAACCGGAGATGATCTTTCGTTTCACAACCCAATTCACAGACAAATTCTACAAGAATCGTATGATCACCTACACGATGAGGGATTCATTATTGACCGTTACTTCTTAACCCATCAAAATGAAGCGGTAAGTCGTTTGGCTGCAGAATTATTGAGTGATAAATACCAACTCAGTAACCTATATAAAGAAGATCAAACTATTATTGAAGATAAAGACAGATTGATTGATTTAATTCCAACACTCATCTTTAATTTTAAGAACGAAATCATTGATTCTGAAATAAAACACCTGCTTAAAGAGCTTCAGAATCCTGAGGTATATAATAACAATGATAGCTGCAACCAAATGATGCAGCGTTACCAAGAGCTAAAGAACATTCAATCTAAAATGGCTAAACGCCTGGGAGATAGAGTTATTTTGCCTTAAGATTTAAAATAAAAAAAGGAGTACTAATTACCCCTTTATAAGATTCATAAACTCCTCACGAGTCTTGGCTTGATTGAACACTCCGGTAAAATCGGAAGTCGTAGTCACAGAGTTTTGCTTTTCTATTCCCCGCATCTGCATACACATATGTTTTGCTTCAATTACTACCATTACTCCTAATGGATTGAGGGCATCTTGAATACACTCTTTAATTTGAAGAGTCATACGTTCCTGTACCTGTAAACGATGAGAGAAAATATCTACTACACGTGCAATTTTACTTAATCCGGTAATGTAGTCACGTGGAATGTAAGCTACGTGTGCTTTACCGTAGAAAGG
Source organism: uncultured Bacteroides sp. (assembly GCA_964583185.1). Lineage (GTDB taxonomy): Bacteria > Bacteroidota > Bacteroidia > Bacteroidales > Bacteroidaceae > Bacteroides_E. Next base: position 20,108 of record CAZOVL010000021.1, read on the forward strand.
AAGCATATGATGTTCGCATAAAGAGAAAAAATCAATATCTTTAACAATAACCATTTGCTTGTAATCTTCGTGAAACTTAGCAGATAAAAGCACCTTCTTAGGGTCTTGCCTATATCCTTTTGTTAAATTCCACATAGCACGTGATACACGCTTAGGTGTTTTAAGTAACCCCTCTCTTGAAGGATCTTCGCCTAAAAGATGAATTACATCTCTGTAATGATTCATTAGTTTATCTAATACCTCATCAGGCATCTCATCGTAATTGTCCGACATTTATGAATTAATTTTATTATAAAGGAATATTAATTTGCTCTTTAACAATGGTAAGTTCTTTGAACTCTCCTGTTTCTTGTAACTGACGCATCATTACATCAGCCTCTTCAATACTTCTAAAATCTCCTACTTTACATAACCAACGAGGAGAGATAAACAAAGTATAAACGGGTGATTCAGGAAAAAGCTCTTTTACTTTATTTCCTAAAGCTGTTGCTTCTGCCCTAGATTCTCTAGAGTTTTTACCGGCATATATTTGAACTCTAAATCCCGGGATTTTCAAAACCTGACCGGATTCAGAAACGTTCTGAATATTAACTCCAATTAACTTCTCTAATCGTGAATCTTGATAAATAGCAACACGACCTTGCCCGGGAACAGCATGCTTTAATGCTTGAATGATATCTTGCCCTTGGGCAAAATGACATCCAAAAAGAGCAATAAATAAAACAACAATTATTTTTCGCATATTATAAAAAAAGAAGAAAGTCTGAATGAAGCATTTCATTCAAACTTTCTATATAGGTTTAATTACTTAAATCCGTCAATTACTCCCTTGAAGTTTGAAGCCTTCAATGAAGCACCACCAATTAATCCTCCATCAACGTCAGGATTAGAGAATAATTCCTTCGCATTAGATGGGTTACAGCTTCCTCCATATAGTATAGATATTTCATTGGCTACATCTTTACCATATTTATCAGCAATTACTGAACGTATATAAGCGTGAATTTCTTGTGCTTGCTCAGAAGTTGCAGTTTTTCCGGTACCAATTGCCCATACAGGTTCGTAAGCTAATACTATTTTAGACATTTCTTCTGCAGAAAGATCAAATAAAGCTTCAGCTATTTGTGTTTTAACTACCTCATTTTGTTTGTTAGCTTCACGTTCTTCCAACACTTCTCCAATACAGAAGATAGGAGTTAAGTTATTTGCTAAAGCATGCAACACTTTATCTTTTAGTATTTCAGAAGTCTCATTGTAATAAGCACGACGTTCTGAATGCCCTAAAATTACATAGTTTGCTCCGGTAGAAGCTACCATACTAGCAGAAACCTCTCCGGTGTATGCTCCTGCAACTTTATCTGCACAGTTTTCTGCACCAACTCCCATAACATTTCCTGCAATAGGAGCAACAGAAGCCAAATGAATAAAAGGAGTGCAAATAACTACATCACAATTAGGTTTATCAGCCTCTAAAATTGTTTTTAGTTCTTTTGCTAAAGCAACTCCCTCATCGAGATTCAGGTTCATTTTCCAGTTTCCTGCTACAATTTTTTTTCTCATTTTGTTTTATTTTAATATTGAAGTAAAATTATTTAAGTGTTTAATTAAATACAAAGTTATATATCTTCTTCTGAACTTTCTGCTACTTCTTCCTTTTTTGACTTTTTACGTATCATTGTGATATCAAATAAGAAAATCAAAAGAAGTGGTATCAAATAACCCATAGCTACCGATGATAATTGTTTGGTTTTATCTATGGCTATCTCCCCTAGTTCTAAATCTTCTAAAGAAGCATTTAAGTCGTGCTCATCAGGAAACTCATCCTGACTCCATTTATTATATATAATGCCATCTTTTATTAGGATTAATCCGGGATTAGATCGAATCATTGTTTTTAAGACAATATCATCACCATGATAGAAAGAATATTCAGCACCCGTTTTATCACTCCAAACTTCTATATCCTCATCATAAGAAGAGGTTAAGGCATAAAAATTATATCCTTTATCAACAGAATAATCATAAATTTCGTTGATTAAATCTATATTGCTATCATCAGCTATATCTAATCGATAGGCAACGAGAAGGAATGTGTAAATGGAATCTAGTACAACATCATCAGTCACATCAAATCCCGACTCCATATCAACCACAGAGAATTCAGCCATGGGGGGCTCATACCCTTGTTTTACTAACCTGGTTTTACTTCCCACAAAAGTCCAAGTACTGTCCGGATAATTCTCTAAAGTGAACTCTTCTTTCTTGTTGTTTTTCTCTAATATAAAAAGCGTTTCATATTCACTCGGCTTAGCTCCTTCAGGCATTACTCTACCTTCAGCAAAGCTGGCACCTATGTGATAAGGGCGAAAGTCGATAATTGGCAAATAGTATAAACAATACATAGATACACCAAAGATGTAACAAACCGTATATAGTGAAGCCATCCATTCGGTTTTCAAGGTGTAAAAACGGAACATTACCTTACGATATCTGAACGTAAAATAAGAAGCCGTTAGTAGCAATACATTCTTCCAAAATGTAGCCCAATTGGATAAAGTAATTGCATCACCAAAACAACCACAATCAGAAACAGGATTAAAAATGGCCAAATACAGTGTTAAAGGAGTCATAAACAGCATTAAAAAGAAAGCTCCATAAGTAGCAACCTTTCGTCTGATTCCCAAAAAGAGTAAAGCTCCAACAGAAAATTCAATGGTAGAAAGTAGAACAGATATAACCAAAGGGAAGAAAGAAGGCACCCAATTAATTAAGTGAAAGGCTGTTAAATAGTCCTCAATTTTATATTGAGTTCCCATAGGATCAACAGCCTTGGCAAACCCTGAAAAAATAAATGCTGCCGCTAAGATAAAGCGACAACAATTAACCCCTATTAGTTTAATTTTATGTTTCGTATTAGTCTCCAAATTCCAATTTTATCAATCCAAACACAGCATAATTAATCATATCCTGATAATTAGCATCTATACCTTCAGACACTAATGTTTTACCGGCTAATGATTCAATTTGTTTGGTTCTATATATCTTCATCAAAATCAAATCTGTATACGATGAAATACGCATACTCCTCCAAGCCTCATCATAATCGTGATTTTTCACAATCATCAATTCCAGTGCTTCTTTGGCGTATTTATCGTACAACTCAATGGCTTTTTCATTTGTTATGTCAGCCACTTCAGCATATCCTAGCTCAAGTTGTATTAATCCTATAATTCCATAATTTACGATGGCTATGAACTCGGAACGAATTCCTTCATCAACTAATGACATTCCTTTAACCTCAATACTCCGTATTCTATTGGCTTTTATTAATAGCTGATCAGTAACAGAAGCTGGGCGTAAAATTCTCCATGCAGGTCCATAATCATGAAGTTTTTTCTCAAAAAGATTACGACATAATGCTACTATTTTTTTGAATTGCTCATTAGTCTCGTTCATCATAAATCAATTTATATTTAACCTCAAAGGTAAGCATAAATAGAGAAAAAAAGAAAGACAGAAAGCTAAATAGTCTTATATCTCACCATTTTAGCCAATCAAGGAGAAGTAGATACAAAGAGTATTCGCACACACTTAAACTGCCCATATCTAATACCATAAACTACATATAAAAAAAGTCCTTTAGGAATTATGTTTCCTAAAGGACTTTTATGTGTGTGTTTCTTATTAGTTTAAATTCTTGTTCGGAAAAGTTTATGAACAACGTAAAACTTGACCGGGTCTTAAGATTGAATTTCTTGATATATTATTCCATTTACAAAGTTGAGCAACAGTTACCCCTTGACGAATAGCAATACGTCCCAAGGTGTCTCCACTCTTAACTTTATAATATGCAGCACCTGTAGAAGCAACAGCTTTACGATTAGGTGTAGCTCTTCTTTTGAAAGTATATGAATCGCACGCAATATCTTGATTAGGGAAATCGAACAATAATTCAGGATTAATGGCTACACCAAGGAATCGGGTTTCAAAATGAAGATGTGAGCCTGTTGATCGGCCCGTATTTCCACCTAGACCAATTACCTCTCCGGCAGCTACGTGTTGATTCTCCTCTACCAACTGTTTAGATAAGTGACCATAAATAGTCTCTAATCCATTCTCATGACGAATAACTACATATTTACCATACCCTCTACGTTCATAGTTAACAATTCGCACTTTCCCATCGAAAGCAGCTACAATGGTATCTCCCGTATAAACCTTGATATCTAATCCATTATGCATTCTACGCCAACGAGGACCAAATTTAGACGTTATACGTGTATGTTCTGTAGGCATACAAAAACCCGTTAAATCAATAGTATATTCTTCGGGTATAGTTACATCATTTCCATAACGATGAACATATCTATTATCCCAAGTAGGATATAAACTTAATGCAGGAAACTCAGATTGTTCTGTCTTTATTTTCTTTTGTAAATGTAACGAATCAACAATACTTAGTTTTTTATCTATGGGAGCTTGACGAGCTAATAAGTCTTGTCCAAACACCTTAGATGATCCTAAAATTAATAAGGCGAATGCCGCTACATAAAGTTTAAAGAAATTCGAGCTCATGGGACTAATCATTTATATTCATCATTTGCATATAGGTAATCAAAAGTAACCTGTTTATAATCAAATAATTCTTTAGAGTTAAAAAAACGTTCTATTTCATTTTTTGCAGCTTCAGGAGAATCTGCAGCATGCACAATATTTTCTTGAAAACTCATACTATAATCACCTCGAATAGTTCCGGGCGCAGCTAAGCGTCCATTAGTTACTCCAACTAACGTACGAACTGTTTGAATAGCATCTACTCCCTCCAAACAACACACAATAACAGGTGCTGTCATCATGGAGTCTTTCACACGTTGAAAAAAAGGTTTTTCACTTAAGTGAGCATAATGTGCTGATAAAATAGCATCATCTAGCTGGACCATTTTCATTCCAGCTAAACGCAATCCTTTTCTCTCAAAACGAGATATAACTTCACCAATTAACCCTCTTTGTAGAGTACAAGGCTTTAAAATAACTAATGTTTTTTCAATCACAAGTATGAAATTAAATGTGTGTTCAAGAAATTAAACATCTCCAAAGGTAACCTTTTTTAAATAAAAAAAGAATAAAATGTTATTTTTCAGCCCTTTAGGAGGCATTCAGGGCAACAGCAGATAGAACATAACACACTGAACAACAAACAAATACAAAACCAATATGTTTTACAACATACAGGCCTACCACAAAAAGAAGGTTAACTAATTACACCCCAATTATTAGTTTTCTTATACAATCGATCTAACTCTTTCCACAATATTTTATTTTCGGGTTTCTGATATTGTGGATCTTCTTTAATAACTAAAATAGCAATATCACGTACATATTTAAGTAACTGACTATCTCGAGTAATATTTGCCACCTTCAGAGCGAACGCTATTCCACTCTGTTGTGTTCCCTCTAAATCACCAGGCCCACGAAGTTTCAAATCAGCCTCTGCAATTTCAAAGCCATCGGTTGTCTGTACCATAATTTCTAGTCGTTTACGGGTATCTTCAGACAACTTATAACTTGAAACCAGGATACAATACGATTGATTTCCTCCTCTTCCTACTCGTCCACGTAACTGATGTAACTGAGAAAGGCCAAAACGCTCTGCATTTTCTATAATCATAACTGTGGCATTGGGCACATTCACTCCTACTTCAATAACGGTAGTTGCAACCATTATTTGTGTGTCGCCTCGTACAAAGAGCTGCATTTGTTCTTCTTTCTCCTTCGGTTTCATTCTACCGTGTACCTTACTGATTTTATGATTGGAAAATTCTTGTTGAATCAACTCATACCCATCTTCCAAATTCTTTAAATCAATTTTCTCGCTTTCCTCAATTAACGGATAAACAATATAGATCTGACGACCTTCATCTAATTGTTGATGCATAAATTGATAAAGAGACTTCCTTCCGGAATCAAAGCGATGTTGAGTTATAATTGGTTTTCTTCCGGGGGGCAATTCATCAATAACGGAAACCTCCAGGTCACCATAAAGAGTCATCGCTAAAGTTCTTGGAATAGGCGTTGCGGTCATCACTAATACGTGAGGAGGATTATTGTTTTTAGTCCATAACTTTGCACGCTGAGCCACGCCAAAACGATGTTGTTCATCAATTACAGCAAATCCCAAAGCAGCAAATTGTACTACATCTTCTATTAAAGCGTGTGTACCCACCAATATATGGATACTTCCATCAAGTAATCCTTCGTGTATTTCTTTTCTCTTCTTTGCAGGTATTGATCCGGTTAACAACTCCACGCGTATATCCAAACCAAAAAGAAATTCCATTATGGTTTCATAGTGTTGCTGAGCTAAAATTTCAGTAGGAGCCATCATACAAGCCTGATAACCATTATCTAAAGCAATCAGCATACTCATTAGCGCCACCAAAGTTTTGCCACTTCCCACATCACCTTGTAATAGTCGATTCATTTGAACTCCACTGCCCATATCACGACGAATCTCTTTGATGACACGTTTTTGAGCATTAGTCAACTCAAAAGGCAAATTTTGATGAAAGAACTTATTAAAGTGCTCACCTACATTTGAAAAGATATACCCTTTATATCTTTTTTGCCGTTCGTTAGCATAACGTAGAATATTTAGTTGCACATATAACAACTCTTCAAACTTCAGCCTAAATTCTGCTTTTTGAAACAAAAGAGGATTCTTAGGAAAGTGCATATTTGATACTGCTTCTGTCAAAGACATTAACCTCTCTTTTTTTAAAATATAATCGGGTAATGTCTCCTTTAAAGGCTCTTTTAGCATTTCTAAAACTTGCCCCATCATACGCTCAATAACACGTGAGGTCACTCCCGCTTTCTTCATCTTCTCAGTGGTGTTATAAAAAGGTCGTAAACCTAAATTAGATATTACTTCCTGAGACACCTCCTCTATATCCGGATGAGCCAGATTTAGCCTTTGACCAAAAACAGTAGGTTTACCAAATACAATATACTCTTTGTTCAGCTTATACGTTTTTTCGATGTACTTCACTCCTCTAAACCAAACCAAATCAACAACACCTGTTCCATCAGAAAAATGGGCAACCAAACGTTTCTTATACCCTTCACCTATTGCACTCATAGATAGGATTCTTCCTTTTAACTGAATATAGGGCATTGATCCGTGCAACTCACGAATGGTATATATTTTACTGCGGTCGATGTGTTTGTATGGGAAATAAAAAAGCAAATCATATAAAGAGTAGACATCCAACTCTTTATTAAACAAAGCAGCACGTCGGGGACCAACTCCTGAAAGGTACTTTATGTCTTGTGTTGTTAAATCGAACATCACATCAGACTCTCCGCAATTTTCAGATGATAAGGAGTGGTTAATTTTATATTTTCCTCATTGCCTTTTACGGTATGAATAACTCCTCCATTGGCCTCAACAACAGATGCATCATCAGTAAACAGAGAAGTATACGGCTGTTTATAAGCATTCTTTAGCGTTTCAACCTCAAAAACTTGAGGGGTTTGCACAATTAAAAATTTAGACCGATCTACCATACGAGTTTCTCCCTCTCCTTTTATCTCTCGGAGAGACTCTTGAACATCAATAACCGGTATAATTGCTTTTTTCTTTTCTGCCTCCCCATAACAAGTAGCCAAAACAGATAAAGAAACAAAGGGGCGAACCCCGTCGTGAATAGCCACAACACCTTCGCCCTTAATTTTTGACAATCCATTGAAAACGGAATGAAAACGAGTACTTCCACCATCAGCAATTTGATGAGGAACGGAGAAAGAGAACTCCTCACATAACTCTTTCCAATAAACTTGCTGATCTTTAGGTAAAACCAAGATGATTTCTACTGATGCATCAAAAGTGTAAAACACTTCTAGCGTATGCATCAGTATAGGCTTTCCTTTGAGTAATAAGAACTGCTTGGGTAAATCACTCTGCATACGAGTACCTTTTCCCCCGGCAACAATTACAGCAAACCGTTTCTTAGACATAGCTCTATGCCTTAAATTGCATTTCTTCAGCTATCTTTTGGGCTTTTTCCTTACTAATTAAACGTTCTACTATTTTTAAAGCAAAAGGAAGAGAAGCTCCGGGACCTTTACCTGTAATGATGTATTCATCTTGCTCCACAAGATTAGCTGTATATTCAGCTCCCTCTAAAAATCCCTCAAAACCGGGATAGCTAGTTACCTTACGTCCTTTAACTAGTCCCAGCTTACCCAAAGCCATAGGTGCAGCGCAAATAGCAGCAATCGGTTTTTTCTCTGCATCAAATTTCATTAATAACTCTTGCAGTCCCTTATGATTAGCTAAAGTCTCAGCACCAGGCATTCCTCCCGGCAGTATCAACTGTACTGTTTCCGAGAAATCGGCTGTTTCAAAAAGCTCATCAACCTGAATAACCACATTATGAGCACCTGTTACCATTTTATTTCCTGTCACCGATGTCATAACAACATCTAATCCGGCTCTTCGAAGCACATCTACAGAAGTTAGTGCTTCTATTTCTTCAAATCCATCTGCGAAAAAAATATGTACTGTACTCATAATAGAATTATTTTAAGTTAAACTGATATGTAATCGTACCGGCTTGGTTATTCACACCACTCACGGCATTAAATCTTGCTCTTTTTGCAGCATCTTCTGCTGCTTTTCTCAAGGCGGGATTTACAGTATTTGTTTTAGGGTTTAAGCCGGTTGAAACGACTTGTCCTTCCGGGTTTACCACAATATTAATAACAACTATACCTTCTTCCTGTACATTATAAACAGGTCTAGGTAACCCTTCAGGTCCAATGGAACGACCACTCAGGTCAAAGTTTCCATACCCTCCAATTCCTTGTTTTTTTCCGGTATCACTATTTCCCGTAGCCACACCTTCCACTCCCTCACCACTTTCACCTTCTCCTCTACTGCCCATTGACGTTCCTTTACTAAAAGCTCCGGTAACACGATTCGCAGCAGCAGCTTCAGCTGCTTTCCTCTCTCGCTCTGCTTTTTCCTTTGCCAAACGTTTAGCTTCTGCTTCTTTTTCAGCTTCGGTAGGTTGTGGTTTTTCTTCTACTTTTTTGGGTGCTTCACTATGAGTTTCCATAGCTACTGTTTCTTCTTCAGTTTGTGTAATGATGTGTTGCTCATCCGGTTCGTTAGCTTCTGAGGTTTCAACCTCTTGAGGTTCATTATAACCGGACACCAAACTTTCGGGATTAAAAGTACCTTGTGCCACATCCACAAAACCCAATAATACAGGAACCCCACTTTCTTCTTGAGGTTCAGGGACAACAATACTTATCCAGAACAAAAGGGCAATAAGAGCTGAGTGGACTATGAAAGCCCCTATAATTCCAACATATTTTCCCTTTTTCTTATTCGACATTTACTTTTTATCTGAAGGTGGACGAGTTGCCAAGACCATTTTAAACTTGTTCTCATTGGCAATATTTAACACACGCACAATCTCACGATAAGGTACTGTTTCATCAGCATATAAAGCCACATACATCTCCGGTTCTCTAATGGCACATTCTTCCAGAAAAGGAGCTAAATCTTCCAAGGCTAGCTGTTGCTCTTTGTCATTACCAAAACCGGCATAATAATTCAAATCCTTATCAATAATTACCCGCGTTAACGGTTTTGCCGAAGTCTGCTGTTTGCCCTGAGGTAAAAGTACTTTAATGGCATTAGGAGATACAACAGTAGAAGTTATCATAAAAAAGATCAACAGCAAGAATATGATGTCAGTCATTGACGCCATATTAAATGCTGGTGTAACTTTTGATCTACGTTTTAACATAAAGTAAAAATTTATAGATAAATGAGGATTCCCCTACTTCTTTACCGGTTCATTCAGTAAGTCCATAAACATCATAGTCTTACTTTCCATTTTATTCACAATACCATCTACAATAGTAACCAAATAGTTATAGGCAAACATAGCTATGATACCTACAATTAAACCACCTACTGTAGTTACCATCGCTTCGTATATACCTCCTGATAGAAGAGTGATATCCACATTATTTCCGGCATTCGCCATTTCATAGAAAGCTCTAACCATACCGGTTACTGTACCTAAGAAACCAATCATAGGTGCTCCACTGGAAATAGTAGCCATAAAGTTTAAGCCTCGCTCCAGCTTTGCCACTTCCATATTTCCCACATTTTCTATGGCTGCCTGAATATCATTTACCGGTCTACCCAATCGGCTAATTCCTTTCTCAATCATACGAGAAGCAGGCGTATCTGTAGCCCTGCAATATTGAATGGCCGACTTAATCTCTCCTTCAAGAATATAGTCTTTTATTTTATCCATAAACTGAGGGTCTTCTTTTCCTGCTTTTCGAATGACATAAATACGTTCAAAAAGAATGTAGAAAGCAATTAAAGACAAAAGAAGAAGGACAATCATTATCCATCCTCCCTTAAGAGCCATATCAAAAAGGTTCATTGATTCAGAAGCATTTACCTCTGTTAATACAGGATTCTCCAATAAAAGAGAATCAACTCCTTGAGCTACACTTTGAGCTAACAATATTATTCCACCCATTATTATCGCAGACAGTTTTTATACTCTTGAATTGCTTTTTCCAGCCCAATATAAAGTGCATCGCTAATTAAAGCGTGGCCAATTGAAACCTCATCAATCCAAGGAATTGTTTTGTATAAGTAATTTAAATTCTCTAAGCTTAAATCGTGACCTGCATTGAGCCCCAACCCCAATGAACGAGCTAATTTAGCACATTCCAAATAAGGAGCAACTGCTTGTTCTCTATCCGCAGAATATCCTTTAGCATAAGGCTCGGTATATAGCTCCACACGGTCAGCTCCGGCTTTTGCTGCATATTCAATCATCTCCGGATGTGGATCAACAAAAACCGAGGTTCTTATTCCTGCATCACTAAAACGTGAAAGAATAGGTTTCAAAAACTCTAAATGTTTCTTTGTATTCCATCCTTCATTAGAAGTAATTTGATCCGGATCGTCCGGAACTAAAGTAACTTGATGAGGTTTTACCTGTAGAACCAAATCAATAAATTCATCAGAAGGGTACCCTTCAATATTAAATTCTGTTTTTAGAACCGGCCGTAAATCATATACATCTTGTTTCTTTATGTGACGTTCATCCGGTCTTGGATGTACAGTAATACCTTCAGCTCCAAACTTTTCACAATTTATAGCAGCTTCAACTACATTAGGAACCTCTTCTCCCCGAGAATTCCTCAAAGTAGCTATTTTATTGATATTTACGCTTAATTTAGTCATAACACTTTTTCTCGGTTTTGTACAAAAATACAAATATTAGTCATACATTGAGAGGAAAGCTAAAAAAAAATACCATTTTTGTATTATAACCATTTAGTGAACTCAGAAGAAATGAAATTTGCAATCATAGGAAATACACATCAGCCTAAAAAGTCAGGGCATATTGATAAACTTTTTGAAATATTACAAAAATACAATGCTGAAATTCTAATCTGTAAGCGTTTTTATCAGTTCTTAAATCAAGAAAAAAGAGAATGGAATTTTGACATTACCCTTTTTGAAAACGATTTATTTAATGCTGATCTGGTGATTAGTGTTGGTGGTGATGGAACCTTTCTGCAAGCTGCTAGCCGAGTTGGCGATAAAAACATTCCTATTCTTGGAATTAACACCGGACGGTTGGGTTTCCTTGCAGACACCACCCCTAATGAAATTGAGGAAGTACTTAGTGAAATTCACAATCATCAATATACCATTGAAGATCGTAGTGTGCTTCACCTGAAAGGAGTTGGCAAACAATCTTTTGAGGCTTTTGCTTTGAATGATATTGCCATATTGAAAAGAGACACCTCTTCAATGATAAGTATTCACACCATAGTAGATAAACACTACCTTACCACCTATCAAGCTGACGGATTGGTTGTTGCTACTCCTACAGGTTCAACAGCCTATTCTTTGAGTGTGGGTGGACCGGTTCTTGTTCCACAAGCCAAAGATATTGTTATTACACCTGTTGCTCCTCACAGTTTAAATGTTCGTCCCATTGTTATAAGTGATACTTCATCCATTACCTTGAACATAGAAAGTAGAAATCACAACTTCCTTGTAGCTATTGATGGCAGGAGCAAAGCGTTGGATGAAAACACTCAATTACACATTAGTAAAGCCAACTACACAATTAAAGTGGTACAACGCATTGGCCACGTATTCTTCAACACATTACAGAACAAGTTAATGTGGGGAGTCGATAAAAGAAGAACATCCAGCAGATAAAGGAGGGAAAAAATTTATGCACTAAAAAAGCAAGGTCGAGTAATCTCATCTCTTTGAGAACTCGACCTTATTGGTTTATATTGCTTTTACAATAACAAAATAGGCGTAAAAACTTTGTTTTATATCCTAAAACCTACCACCTACCACTATATGTAAGCTCTAAGCTATCCCTGTTATGAATTTTAAAGAATTTACCCCATGGCTCAAAATCTACATCTATCTGATCTGAATGTTCATCGGGGAACTCACTCCACTCTTCCTTTTTGAATACATTAGGAACAATCAAATCATAATAACAGGTACTATCTGATTCATAAAAAGCAACCATCTTGTCTTTTAACTGAATAGCCCCTATCAACTGTTCACTGTCATAAAAATGAGTTGTTGTTATCATCACATAACATTCGTTCTTCTTTTTATAGAAAACAAGATCAATTATATCATAATCACTCCGGGGATTAACAGCGAAAAGATCTATTATGAATTTTTCCAATTCATTTAATAAACTGGGGGCTATTACCTCTGAATAATCAGGTTCAATACTTTTTTCAACAGCCAAAGAATCATTTGCAGAATCAATGGGCTTAGTACTTCGGGTGTGATGGCATCCCACAACACAGCTTATTAAAAGCAGTACAAATAAAAATGTTCTCATAGGTTAAAATCCTAAGTTTCTATGTAAATCGTTAGCCTTATTAATTTCTCTTATGTAAATATTGTGCTTCCAAGGGGTATAATGATACAGAACTTAAAAGAATGTTCTAAAAGGAAATACATTCATAGTAACCCCTGTTTAATTATTAAAAGGTTGCTAATTGGTTATCCTTTACATCACTGTACTTAATTGAGAAGTTACATTCAATTTAACTATCTTATTAGTAATACGCAACCTAAGTCTTAAAAGTAATGCTGATGTATAGTTTTCAAGATTTTGCTTACTCTCCTTTCTTTTATATAGAAACACTCCCCTCAAGACAATATAAATAATTTTCTAAAAAATATTTAGGTGCTACTAGACTCTTAATTATTGACAAGACTTCCGCATATATATAACTGATATTAATATATTTATTGTTGAAATTAAAAACATCAACATATATATAGGAATATCTTCTTTTATTTTTACAGTAAATAGGAAAAGTAATGTCATGATTATAATAAAAAGAAATGAATAAATCGTCAACAATGCTGAGATGGCTAACTTTAGCTTTTTATTTTGATACAGCCATAGGAAGGGTATAATTATCAAGCATACACCACAAATTATACACATATCACTCAAATTCTTTAATATTAACAAAAAACCTCCTTGTATTACCCACCACAGCAATGTAGCTATTAGAGTATATCTCTTGATTTGTTCCATATTTATTTCCTTTCAATAGAGAATCTTTAAGAGTTATTCTTCACTATTACTTTGTATGCATTGCTTAGAAAATAAGGGTTGGATTCACACCCACTTAAATGTTATCAATTCAAAATATTAGTTAACAAAATAGAGCTATATTTTAGATTAAACAACTATTTGTGAATCTTTTTAATCACTTATAATTATAGTCTATTTTACATTGACCTTTTTCTCATTGGAAGAACAATGATTTTACCTGGGTTAATAAAAGAAATAATAATGCAATAAAAATAGAGCCTCCGTAAAAGAGGGACTCTATTCGTTATCCTGTAGCACAAGATTCCATGTAATTTAACAAGTGCTATTCTTCTTCATATGTTGATATTAATACTGTCTTAATTTTGTTTTTCCAAACCCAAATAAGCAACCCCTCTTTATCAAAATCATATACTACCTGATTTTGCCCCCGATTGATTGACCCATCATACACATATAATTTTTCAGAAGACGCTGGAGCAACTTTATACTCCTTTAAAAAAGAATCATATTTCATTCCAATCAAATTTTTCCCTAACCAATAACAATGTTCAACACAACGAATAGTTTCAATTACTCCATCTTTTACCCATACTGTTACTTCTTTATCTATGAAAAAATAACTATCATAGGGATCGTGCGAATCATTAAAAGAATTCAATTGAAAATTTAAATAGAAATAATTCTCTATTAGATCTCCCAATATGAATATATCGTATGACACATTAGGTTTTAAACCTAAAGAATCATCTTTTCTTTGCGTTACTATGTTCATCTCCTTTCTTTTTCTTTTGTGCAGTTTCTGTTATATTTTTTATCTTTGCATCTATTTCTTTCGTTCTTTAACTGTTGCTCCATCTCTTTGATTTTGCAGGTCTTGGGTTTATTTTTCACTCTTGGATAAAGCTCTTCCCCAATCACCAGGCTTACTGTTTTTCCCACTATCTATTGCTTTTTTCCTCCTTTTGAATTTTCACTCGAAGATGAGTTGGAACCACTTTCATTAACCTTACTGGTTTCCATCCTTCCATTGTGCTGTAGAGCTTTATCTATAAAGCATCACACTGCCTGCAGCACCAGCCACACACGGTTGTCACCCAAGTGATTCCTCAGATAGAAGTAATACTTACCCTGCTCGTAGAATCCTCCATCAACCAATATTCGCATCAAAGAACACCCTTCGTAAATC
>CAZOVL010000022.1:0-34946 GCA_964583185.1 uncultured Bacteroides sp.
GTGATTTTATTGGTTGGAAGAATAATAAACTTCGATTTGAAAGTGAGACATTAGAAAACATTGCAAAGGTTATTTCAAGAATGCATAACATCGATATTCATTTTGTGGATGATCAACTAAGTTCTTTGAAATTTACGGGGACAATTGATAATACAAGTATCAAATCAGCACTGAATGTTTTGGAGCTAACAGCACCTATAAAATATGAGGTAAAAGATAGTGTGATCTATTTATATGAAAATAAAGAAAAAGCTATTCTTTTCAATTAGAACAGAGAGCTTAAAGTGTTAAGGATGGGGGTACTTTGTATAAAGTGCCCCTTTTTTAGCTTCTTACTGAATATTGACTTAGACTTAGTTGTCTTATGTGTTAACTTAGGTTAAAGTGTAGAGGGGGAGTAGTGAAAAGCAAAGATGTAACTGTATTCAATATGTAAGTATGATCAAACTTAAAGTAATGAATGTGGTAAATAATCATTAGAAATTTATTCAACTATGAAAACAAAAAACAAAAGATGTAGTTATTTAAGACGTATTTTGTACCTCTTATGCTTATCGTTTGTGTCGCTAAATATGTTTGCACAGATTTCGGTCGACATAAAAGATAAACCCATAAAGGATGTTCTGAAAGAAATAGAGAAGGTTAGTGTTTATAAGTTTTTTTACAATGAGGAACTGAAAGGATTGGATGCAATCGTCTCTTTAACTGTTTCAGATGCTACTATTGATGATACAATGAAGCAACTCTTAAATAAGAGTAACCTGTCTTATGAAAAACAAACAGGAGATATCATTTTACTCACTCCTAAAAAAACGCAAGAATCTTCTCAAAAAGAAAAGAAAAAAATAACAGGAGTCATACACGATGAAAAAGGGGAAGCCATTATTGGAGCTTCCATCCAATTGAAAGGAAATGCAACAGTAGGAACAATAACCAATTTAGATGGTGTCTTTACTCTTGAAGTTCCTTCCGATGCTGTTTTAACCGTTTCCTATGTAGGATATGATCCCACAGAAATAAAAACACAAGGTAAAACCTCTTTCAATATTGTACTTTATGAGGATATGCAATTATTGGATGAAGTGGTTGTTGTGGGCTATGGTGTGCAAAATAAAAGAGATGTATCTACTTCTATTTCTCAAATAAAATCGGATGAATTAGTAGATAAACCAATAACTGATTTTCGTCAAGCTTTAGTAGGTAAAATGCCCGGAGTACAAGTCTCTCAAACAAGTGGAGATCCTGAAGGTGCTGTTGCAATTCGTGTGCGTGGTGTTAGTTCTGCCACAGCTGGAAATGATCCTCTTTATATTGTTGATGGTATGCCTATGGAGAGAGGCTTTTCTAATATAAATAGTAATGATATAGAATCTATAGAAGTTCTTAAAGATGCTTCTTCTGCCGCAATTTATGGTAGTAGGGGGTCAAATGGAGTTATTCTTATCACAACAAAGAAAGGTGTTTCAGAAAAACTGATGGTGAAATATGATGGGTATTTTGGTTTTCAGAATGTGTCTAAAAAGTTGCCAATGATGAATGCTTATCAGTTTGCAGAAGCAGCTAGAGATGGACATAACAATGCTTATCTGGATGATGTAAGTACAGGTTCAGTAAATGATCCGAACGGTATACGTCCGCAATCTTATCATCGCATACCTCCCGAATTATACCCTTATTTGACAGGAGAAGTGGGACTGATTGATACGGATTGGCAAGATGCTATTTTCCGTACAGCTCCTACTACAAGCCATAACATCTCTTTATCAGGAAAAGGTGAAAATATAGGTTATTTTGTTTCAGCGAATTATTATAAACAAGATGGAGTTATTATAGAGTCTGATTTTGAGAAATATGGTTTGCGTTTGAATTTGGACGGGAAATATGATAAGTTTAGTTTCGGTGTCAATTTTTCCCCATCTTTTTCAAAATCCAACCGTGTTAATGCTTCCGGTCCTTATGGCTCGGGTGGAGTAGTGCAATCAGCATTAGCTATGCCACCTGTATGGCCTGTTTATAATGCCGATGGAAGTTTTAATTTTCAAGGGAATGGTTATTGGCGTATAGGAAATGATTATCAACACAATGAAATTCTTAATCCTGTTGCAATAGCCAAATTACAATCGGATGCTGTTGATAGATATGCAATAGTAGGTAAAGTTTTTGGAGAATATGAGTTTTTGAAAGGTTTATCCTACAGGCTTTCACTAGGTGGTGATTTTTATGGAGCACACAATGATAAATATCGTTCCTCTGAGCTTCCATTAATTGGTTATTCCTATTATGACGCAAAATCCAATCCGGTGGGAAGTAGTTCTTCTTCATTCTATTTTAATTGGTTAATAGAAAATCAAATAAGCTATAGTACGACTCTTGCTGACAAACATTTTATAAATGCAGTGTTAGTACAATCTGCACAAAAAGAGACTAAAAAAGGAAACTTTGTTGAAGCAACAGACTATCCTAATGATTATATACAAACTATTACAGGAGGTACTGTAAATAACGGTTCTTCAGAGAAAACTGAATGGTCGCTTGCTTCTTATTTAGCGCGTGTACAATATAGTTATATGGGGCGTTATATGGCTTCTGCAGCTATTCGTGCGGATGGTTCTTCTCGTTTTGGTAAAAATAACCGCTGGGGATATTTCCCTTCTTTTTCTGCTGCTTGGCGTATTAGCGATGAGAGTTTCTTTAAAGAAGCGAAAGCTCTTCGTTTTATTGATGACTTGAAACTAAGGGGGAGCTATGGACAAACAGGAAACTTTCAAATTGGAAATTACGAACATCTATCAACCATGGCATCTGATGATTATATATTAGGAAGCGGCGACGGAAATTTAATTTCAGGATATAAGCCGGATAAGATAGAAAATAAAGACTTGACATGGGAAAAAACCTCTATGATTAATGTGGGGTTAGATGTACAACTGTTGAAAGGGTTGTTAGGCTTTTCTGTAGAATACTATTATAGCAATACAACCGACATGTTGTTAAATGTTCCTGTTCCACAACTTACAGGATATACCTCTGCACGTATGAATGTTGGTAAAGTAAATAATAGAGGATGGGAATTACAGTTAAATTCTCAGAAGAAAATAACAAAAAATTTAAGTTATACGTTTTCGGCAAATTATGCTAAGAATACCAATGAAGTAAAAGCTTTAGGCCCAGGCAATGCTCCAATTATAGATTCAGGAGGTGTTGGACATGCCTATTATATTACTGAGGTAGGGAAACCCATTGGTTCATATTACTTATTAGTACAAGACGGAATCTTTGAAAATCAAGAGCAGTTAAAGCAATATCCACACTTTGGGAATACTAAAGTTGGGGATTTTCGGTTTGTTGATGTTGATGGAGATGGAGTTCTTGACGCTGATAAAGACAGAACAATTGTTGGAAATTATATGCCAGACTTCACTTATGGCTTTAGTGGTACAATTAACTATCGGGATTTTGATTTGGGTTTTAATTTTCAAGGAGTGCATGGAAATGAAATATTGAACTTGAATCGTCGATACATAGATAATATGGAAGGGAATGTAAATGGTACAACGGTAGCATTAGACAGATGGAGAAGTGAAGAGAATCCTGGTAATGGAATGGTTAATCGTGCGAATCGTAAAACTAAAGGAAATAATGGGCGTACATCTACTTGGCATATTGAGGATGGGTCTTATTTCCGTTTACAAAACTTGACATTAGGTTATACTCTGCCACAATCATTAACTCGTCGTTGGGGTATTGATAAATTAAGAATTTATGCATCCGGGCAAAACTTATGGACTTCTACTAATTATTCCGGATATAATCCTGAAGTAAGTAGCCGACCGGATAATGCTTTGACCCCTGGTGAAGATTATGGAACTTATCCGTTAGCTAGAGTATATACATTCGGATTAAACCTTACTTTCTAAAATAAATAAAAAGAATAATCATGAAAAAATATAGCTTTTTACTAATTCTTTCGGTCTTATTCCTTGCGAGTGCATGTACTGATAGCTTTTTTGATTTAGAGCCAAGCGATAAAGTACCTAAAGATAAAATATATAAAACTGCTGCAGATTTTAATATTGCAGTTGTAGGTTGTTATGCAAAGATGCAATCTCAAGTTTCATTTTATACGGAGTGTAGTGAATATCGTAGTGATAATATGGTTTTATTAGCTCCTACTACAGGAACACAAGACCGTTATGATATTGATCAATTTAAAGAAACTGCAGCTAATGGTCTTTTAGATAACTATTGGGCTAACTTCAACAATCAAGTGTATAGATGTAATTTGATTTTAGATCAAATTGATGGAGTAGATTTTGATGCTAACTTGAAAAATCAATATAAAGCTGAAGCTTTGTTTCTCAGAGCCTATACATATTTTAATATGTTCCGTGTTTGGGGAGGGGTACCTATAACCCGTAAAGTAGTTGATGTAAATGAATCGTTATCAATAGGAAGAAGTACCGAACAAGAAATGTATGATTTAATAGTCGGAGATTTACAGGTAATTGTGGATAATAATATGCTACCAACTTCTTATAGGGGAGATGATGTAGGACGAATTACATTAGGTGCTGCTCAATCTCTATTGGGAAAAGTGTATTTAACATTTAAAAAACCTTTAGAAGCGAGTAAAGTTCTCGAACAAGTATTGGGGAAATATTCGTTGCAAGATCAGCCTGGAGATGTCTTTGATGTGGATAATAAAATGAATAGTGAGATTATTTTTGCTGTTCGTTTCAATAAAAATCTTATAAATAAAGAGGGAAAATCTGAAGGTCATGGATATTGGTTTGCTATTAATAATCCTGCAAATGCTGAGAATCCGTCTCCTCAATTACTTTCTGCTTATTCCGATCCAGCTGATAAACGCAAGGATTTGATTTCCTATACTCAGGTTGAAAGTAATCAGTATGTTCTGAAAAAGTTTTATGACACGAAAAGTGCAACAACTAATACCGTAGGTAATGATCAAATATTAATTCGATATGCTGATGTGTTATTGATGTATGCTGAAGCATTGAATGAGGTAGCATATAGCAACCTACAAAGTTCTCCTGCCTTGAAAGCTTTGAATGAAGTGCGTACGCGTGCCGGTTTACAACCTTTAGAAATTTCATCTTTACCTAATAAAGATGCTTTTCGTAAAGCAATACTTATTGAACGTCAACTTGAATTTCCTTTTGAAGGTCATCGTTGGTTTGATTTAGTACGAATGGGGTATGCAAAAGAGGTGATGGCTGAATCCGGACATATTATTACCGAAAGTCAGTTGTTGTTCCCTATTCCTAAATCGGTAATTGAACGAGTAAATAATATGGATTTGGTATGGCAAAATCCAGGTTATAATTAATAAAATCTGATAATTATGAAAAAAACAATATTATATAGTTTGTTGATTGTATTACCCTTCTTGTTTACAGCATGCGATGAAGAAAACTTGCCAAGAGCAAATTTTGAAACAATGGAGGCCTCTTCATTAAAAGTAACCTCTGGTGATGAGGAGGTTACTTTAATGTGGGAACCTATGCAAAATGCTGAACCTATTGGGTACTATATATCCTGGACTGCTAGCTCTTTATCAGTCAAAGGTGGCTCTCTATCTGTTGAAAGTGATGTGAAAACCGCAACAATTAAAGAACTTGTAAATGGGGAAGCTTATACCTTTTCTGTTCAGCCTGTTTATAAAGAGAATAAAAGAGGTGGTAAAATTTCAGTTGGAGCAAAACCTACTTCTACAAGAATTCCAGTAGCAGATTTGATGGCTGCTGCAGGAAATCAAATGGTAAGATTAAAATGGACAAAACCAGATAGTGATAATTTGAAAGAGTATAGATTATTGGTGTCAACCATAGACGATCCTATAATAATATCAATAGAAAAAGAATCTTTTGAAGTAGAGGGGCTTACCAATGATGTGGAGTATGAGTTTTCTCTAATTTGTGTTTACCCCAACGGAACTTCAGATGCAAAACAAGTTAAAGCAACACCCGGGAAAATTGATCCTGTTATAGTAGAAAGTAATGCACTTACCTTAAATGAACCTTGTTCTTTTACTTATAATGATCTCTATTTCACTATGGGAGTTATAAAATCAGCAAGTTGGGATTTTGGTGATGGAAATACCTCAATAGAAAAAGAACCTATACACGCATATACACAAGCCGGTACATATAAGGTGAAAGTGACTGTAACTTATGAAGATGGAACATCAGAAAGTGGAACAATTGAAATGACTGTTTCGGATTACTTATGGTCTGAAATGTTACTAGAATTAGGCGGTCTTTATGGTAATGTGAAAGTTTCTAACCCCGTTTTCTCTCCCGATGGTAAAACGGCTTATATTCCAACTTCAACACCTAATGGACATTTGTTTGCTGTTGATGTTTCTAAAGGTTCTGTAAAATGGGTATCTCAAATCTCTTCCGTAACATATGGTGGAGGTGCATTAGTTGGATCAGATGGTACCATCTATCAGTGTGGAACTGATAAGAAAGTTTATGCAATTGCTCCAGCTGACGGTTCTTCTAAATGGACTTGTGATGTTGATGGTGTAATTGGTGCTTTTCCTGCTTTATCATCTACAAACATTTTGTATTGTGCAACAAATTCTGGTACGTTATATGCAATAAATAGCGCTTCAGGCTCTGTTGTTTGGAGTAAATCTATTGGAGGAACATCCAGTGCTGTTGCTGTCGATCAATTGAATAATGTATATGTAGGAACTAATGCCGCCATCTATAAATTTAATGAATCGGGTGAAGAACAATGGAAAACAGAGAAAGAAATAAATGTTACTGAACGAGGTGCTTTTGCTATGGATATGAGTGGATCAACTCTTTATGCAACGTTAAAAAGCAGTAAGGGACTTGTTGCTGTTGATATGGCTAGTGGAACAATAAAATGGACTTATGCAAATATTGGAGGAGGGGATGCTTATTTTCCAATAGTTGGAACTGATGGGGTTATTTTCTTCAATGATAAAGGAGGAAAAAATGTATACGCAGTAAATTCTAGTGGTTCATTAGTTTGGAGCAAAAGTTTAGGAGACGCTCCTATTTATTGTGGTCTTGTCTTGGCTGATAACGGATTGGTTTATTGTGCTACACAAGGTAAAACAGGAAGCGTTTACAAGCTTTATGGTTTACAGTCCAAGAGTGGAGATATAGAGTTTACTTATGATAGTGAAAATCAATTTATGGCAGGTGCAACAGTTGGTTTAGACAAACGCATTTATATTGGAACCATTGGCAGTGGAAATAAAGGGGCTTTATTGGCTCTTCCTATTGATGCAGGTCCGGAACAGTCTTCTTGGAGTGTGCGTGGTGGAAATATTTATGGTACTAATAGAAAATAACGAAAGACAAGCCAAGGCTTATTTCTTTACTAAAGAACATTATGAAAAAACGAATTTTACTGTTTGTCTTTATTCTATGTGCAATTAAAATGTCAGCACAAGATTATAAAATAGGAACGACATCTGCACTTTGGGAAAGCCCGAATGCCAAAGAATTTATTGAGGCAAAAAAGAATGGAATAGAATATATTGAAGTTGCACTGAACAAGTGTTATCGAGGTGTGCCAATTGAAGAGGTTGTAACGCGTGTTTTCGAAATGAAAGAAAAAATTGACAGTGCCGATATTAAGGTTTGGTCAATGCATCTTCCTTTCTCAAAGAAACTAGATATTTCTGTTTTAGATTCAGTTAAAAGAACTAAGAATGTAAAGTTTATAGCGGGTATGATTGAGTTGTCTGCTATGTTTAAACCTGAAAGACTTGTGTTACATGCAAGCTCTGAGCCAATAGCAGACACTCTTCGAGAAAAACGCATAAAATATGCACAAGAATCAATCAATATTTTAAGACAATATGCCAAAAAAATAGGAGCAGAGCTTTGTGTGGAGAATTTACCTCGGACATGTTTAGGAAACACACCGGATGAATTACTCCAAATAATAGAACCTTTTTCTGATGTAAAGATTTGTTTTGATACGAATCATTATTTGAATGGAGACCCCTTGGAGTACATACGAAAGCTTGGAGATAAAATAGGGACAATTCATGTTTCTGATTACGATGGAATAAATGAATGTCACTGGATTCCGGGAGATGGTAATATTGATTGGGGAAAATTGGTGTCTATGCTTAAAGACGCAGGGTATAAAGGTGTTTTTATGTATGAAACGATTAGAAACAACAGGAATGAAAGAGTTTCATCTTTGGAGTTAATAAATAGTTATAAACTTATTCAGAATCAATACAATCAATACTTGACCAAACTTAAAATTAAGTAACTATGAAAAAAAAATATATATACCTATTATTTATTCTTATCACATCGTTTGGCTTATGGTCGTGTGATGATGATATTGATAACTCAAAACCTTCAACCGGAGGGAATATAGAGGAAAATGATGCAATAGAGGTTGCAGATAAGCTGTGGAGTACGTCACCTTTGAATTTTACTGAAGAGCGTAGAACTCTACTCAATAGAATACAAGAATATGCAGATCTTTGTTCGGCTAATTACTTTAAAACTTATTTAGCTAGTCAATATCAGGCGTGTGAGGCAATAGAGAAATATGATTTGATGCTTAATTTTTACCGTTATTCTTTTGATAAAGTTTTGAATGAAGTAAAGACTTTAAATGTTGATGAAGGCACATCAGTTGTTTGGTTACTTTATAACATGGGATACATTGTGAAAACTCCTTCAGGTTGTTTTGGAATAGATATTTCTCATCGATATGCAGAGCAATTTGCTCCATATCTGGATTTTCTATGTGTAACTCATAATCATGCGGATCATTATGATGATGATTTGATTGATTTGATGTTAAAAGAAAATAAGCCTGTATTATCAAACTATATAAGAGCAAATGATAATTATAAATACACATCAAAAATACCAACAACTTATACCATTGGTAACTTTAATATTACTACAAATATTACGGATCATAATACATCTTTAAAGAATTTTGTTACCACATATCAAATTAACTGCGGCAAAGATGGCGGAAATCTAGTGTTAATGCACACCGGAGATTCTAATTATAACCCTTCCCAGTATAATATCGTTGAGCCGATTAATGTTTTCATACCTCGATATGCACCTAATGCTTTAACTGAAAATAATGTTTTAGGTTCTGTAGTTATTCCTGATTACACGCTTTTATCGCATATTTTAGAGTTAGCACATGCCGGTGTTGAAGAATCGCGTTGGTCTATTGAATTAGGATTAGAGAGAACTTCTAAATTAAACTGTGAGAACTCAATGATGCCTTTTTGGGGAGAAAAATTAATATGGAAAAATGGAGTTTTAAACAAATAATAAAATGAAAAATATTAATAAATTATTCTTTGTCACCTTATTTTTTCTTGCAATCTCTTGTACACCAACCAAGGAAGAACAATCGGAACCGGTTGTAGAAACTAAAGTTAGGGTGGCATCTCATCGTGGAGATTGGCGTAATTATGCTGATAATAGCATTGAGGGAATAGAGAGTTGCATAAAAATGGGGGTAGATATTGTAGAAATAGATGTTTCTAAAACTAAAGATGGGCATCTGATTTTAATGCACGATAAGACTGTAGACCGAACAACTAATGGAAAAGGGTTAGTGAGTGATTTAACTTTAGAAGAGATAAAAGATTTCAAACTAAGAAATGGTTTAGGAAGACCTTCTGACTTTAAGGTTCCTACCCTTGAAGAAGCAATGTTAGTTGCTAAAGATAGAATAATGGTTAATCTGGATAAGGCAGATAAGTATTTTGATGATGTTTATGATATCCTGGAAAGAACAGGAACCGTTAAGCAAACCTTGATTAAATCGGATAAGCCCTACAGTGAACTAAGGTTACAATTTGGGGAACACTTAGATAGTCTGATCTTTATGCCTGTTGTAAAGATTACAGAACAGACAACAATAGCTTCTTTAGACTCTTTGTTTGCAAACAACTATCCTTATTATGAAATTGTATTTAAAACCGAAGAGAAAGAGCAGTTGCAGTATATAAAAGAGCAGTTAGCCAATACAGAATCGATTATTTGGATTAATTCGCTATGGCCTTCTCTTTGTGCAGGCTATAGTGATGACAAAGCTTTGGTTGATCCGGATGGCTCGTGGGGATATTTAATTGATAGTTTGGGGGCAGGCGTTTTGCAAACAGATCGCCCACTGATGATGTTGGAATATCTTCAAGAGCGAAAATTACACGACTAATTATTTGAATTAAAGAGTTCGCTTTTACTTGACTCGCTAATTTGTTTAGTGACTGTAAATGTGAGGGTTAAGAGTTCTTAGAACTCTTAACCACATCCTCTTTTGTCTCTTTTAAATGCTAAATCAAAGTGTTATGATAAAAAAAATAGTACAATTTTTTGCACCTCTTCCCGATAAAGGTGAATTAGTTGATGATGAAAAGAAATTGAAACGACTTCAGTGGTCTTTCTTTATTTCGGCAACTCTTGGCTATGGTTTGTATTACGTAGTCCGGATGAGCCTGAATGTGGTAAAGAAACCCTTAGTCGATGGTGGAGTTCTTACTGAACAGGAATTAGGGCTTGTGGGTTCAGCTTTGTTCTTTACTTATGCCATTGGTAAATTAGTAAATGGTTTTTTAGGAGACAGGGTAAATATTACACGATTCATGGCTTTTGGGCTTATTGTCTCTTCGTTGATAAATATAACACTAGGCTTTAGTCATTCCTTTTGGGTTTTTGTTATTCTTTGGGGTATTAATGGTTGGGTGCAAAGTATGGGAGCTCCAAGTAGTGTAGTAGGTTTATCTCGTTGGTACACCGATAAAGAAAGAGGTTCTTACTATGGCTTTTGGAGTGCTAGCCATAACATAGGCGAAGCCATTACTTTTATAGCCACAGCTGCTGTAGTTAGTATTTCCGGATGGCGATGGGGATTTGGAGCAGCCGGTATAGCCGGATTAATAGGAGCCCTTATCATTCTTCTATTTATGAAAGACAGTCCTACTAGCCAGGGCTTGAATTCGGTGATGCCTCTCAAAGATAGAGCGAAATCAGCTGGGAAGGCACAAAAAGAGGCATTAATGAATCCTTATATTTGGATACTAGCACTTTCCAGTGCTTGTATGTATGTCAGTCGGTATGCAATAAATAGCTGGGGCATTTTCTTTTTGGAAAATCAAAAAGTCTATAGTTCCGTAGAAGCAAGTAGTATTGTAGCCGTTAATTCGGTGTGTGGTATCATTGGAACAGTATTGTCCGGTTATTTGTCCGATAAACTGTTTAAAGGGAATCGTGTGACTCCAGCTGTGTTGTTTGGAATATTGAATACAATAGCCATTGCTCTATTCGTTTTGGTTCCGAAAGGTTATTATTACATCGATATATTGAGTATGATTCTATTTGGTCTATCCATAGGTGTTTTAATTTGTTTCCTTGGAGGTTTAATGGCAACAGATATTGCTCCCAAACGGGCATCAGGAGCCGCCTTAGGAATAGTAGGAATAGCTAGTTACATTGGTGCAGGAGTGCAAGACATCTTGAGTGGACAGCTGATTGGCGATAGTAAAATAATGAATGGAAGTGTTGCTGTTTACGATTTCTCTACTATTCAATATTTCTGGATTGGTGCAGCAGCCTTGTCAGTAGTCTTTTGTGCGATGTTATGGACAGCAAAAAAGAAACAAGACCATACAATAGTTGAGGTATAAAAAAGTAAGATTTAGTTGTAATTAAGGTTGAATTGGTAAAGTTCTCTTTCTACTCTGATTCTGAAAATTGGGGTAGAGCGAGGACTTTTTTCTTTGTACTTATTTTCCTTATCAATCTCTTTTAGGAAGAAAAAAACAAATAGGTTACAAATAAATGTAACTCTGAAAAACAGGAGAAATTTGTAAAATAAATTATCACATTCAAAGGTATTTATTAACTTAGACATTTACTGATTATAGAAAGCCTCGCAAGCTATTTTGTTGCATAGCGTAAACAAAGTACTAATTGTTTTATGTTAATAAGTTGTGATATGATTACGAAAATGGAAAACAGAAACTTATACTATGGTATTTTTTTTCTCTTTTTTATATGTACAGGTATATAGCATCTTAAGCCGTGTCTTAATAACTCCTATTTGGGTCATGCATTGGAATATTCATTTTATTGGAATTCTACTTTTATCTCTTATCGCATTAATGTCTGTTTGGTTTTATAGGATAAAAGAATTTCCAAAAATTAATGTTTGGTTTATTCTATTGGTCGTGGTTGTTTCAGTGGCAGTCAATTTTTTTAATTTTCCCGATTCCTTCTTATTCTTTGACGATTCTTCCATTTCTAGAAATGAAGTTAGGTCATTGTTTATTAACTATATAACCGGAGGTTCTACTGTTAATTTGATTGTGTTTTTAGCAATAGCTTATTCTAAATACTCAAAAGAAAAAGAGAGATGAGTTTAGTTGTTCAGATTGCATAATGAATCATTGGGGGGTAAATTTCACTTCTTTTAATAGGGACTGTATTATTGATATATCCTTGTATCAAAAGCAGAATGTCTCGTCTTGTCATATTGTGCTGATGAAAATAAATACAAAATAAATATATATATCAATGTGTTCTACTTGATAATTGAAAAATCACAAAACGAATAGGGTTTTATTGTTGAATTTTTAGTCAAGTACTAGTTAGTAGCACCTGAAAAAAAGATTGTTTTTACTTTTCTATAATCTGTTCTTCTGACCTATAGAGTAGCTGAAAAGTAACAATAAAATAACACTTGTTTTTTCTTTCTAAAAGCGAAGTTACAAGCCTTGTGAGTGGGGTGTAAGTCGGTCCTAGACCGAGCACCCTTCAGTCCTAGACCGACAGGCCTTCGGTCTAGGACCGAGGGGGCTTGGGGCTAAGAGGGGGGAGAAAAGAAGAGAAGATGGATATGTTTTAACTCTTTTTCTGTTCGGTTACTTCAAGTCTAAGTATTTATAGTTTCATGAATACTCTAAAACGAATTAACCTCTATTTCTGGAAAGCATAGAGCAACATCTTGTTTTCAAGATTCAGTTGTTTTACTATTTGGCCTATTGGAACTTCTGTTTATTCAACCTACTTATGAATAGATATCATTTTATCAATATCCCCGTTTATAACACTTACAGTAATAGTGCCTTTTAAAAAATCATTACATCAGCCGTAAGTACATATCTACCCTAAATGGCATTTGTAACTCACTTAACCCTTTTTGTTTTAGTCAATTTCATCGTAGCCAACAATAGGTATTATCTCCTTCAAGAACTCTAGCATTGGACGAGATAAAAAAGAGGTACCCTCTGATGTGAATAAGTCAAAACATGCATACAGATGATGTTTCAATAAGCTTATCTTATTCTTCAGCGTTGGTTATAGCTAGTTGGATTTAAGCTTACTGGTTTAGGTGTAAATTAATTATATTGAATTTATAATGTTTTGTTGTAAAAGTTTTTTGTTTTTCCTTTCCTTATAAAGCAATATCTATTTCTAAGGATTTACTCTTTAGAGAGGGAAAATGTAATAATATAATAGCATAGAATTTTGAATGTAATAGCTGTTATTTTTCCTTTTGAAATGGTGTGGCTTTATTTATTCTAAACCTTTGAAAGTCTAGAGCAATTTCTTATATTTAGAAAAAGGTGTTGACTTCATAACCCTGTTTGATTTTTATTTATGTTCTTAAAATGGGTAATTATGAGATTACTAGCATTTGTTTACTTTGTTTTTTTCTTTTTTATTACAGGGCAACTTCAAGCACAGCAGAAAGTGCAGGTAAGAGATGATATCTCTAATTTACCCATTGTCGGAGTAAATGTAACAGCAGAGAATAAAACAGTCCTAACGGATGCCGATGGATTTTTTGATCTCACAGAAATAGTATCCTTCTCAGATACCCTCTTATTCTCTTCTAAAGGATACATTACAAAAACAATGACTCTACATGAAATTACGAATGACCTTATTTATTTGTCACCGATAGGTCAGTTCATTGATGAAGTGACCGTAAAGGGCGAAAGGAGTTTGTCTGAGAGTTTGCCTTTTAAAAAATTAGCATCGATGAAGAATGCTGTTTATGCCTTTGGTGCAGCTTTGGTTGGTGATAGCATCTATGTCATTGGAGGGGATGCTAGTATGGTCAAGGAGTTTTACAATAGTAATTTATATGAGTATCATAGCAGTAAGATGCAGATTTACGATATCAAAAAGAATCAGTGGAGTATTTCAGATCGGAAGTTCTCTAGTAGAGCTTATCATAACATACATTATCATAAGGGTAAGATTTACGTCTTAGGAGGAAAGCGTCTTGCTCCAAATCCACGGCGTGAATATTTAAATGACGTAGTAGAGGTATATCATATAACACAAGACACTATTTATTCAAGCCATAGTAATCCCCATCAAGCGGTAAATTTTGCCTCAGGAGTGTTCAATGACCATATCGTTGTAATGAATGGATCAGTCAAACAATACCATAAGCGAAAACGATACACAAAGAAAGTACATCTTTTTGACTTGAAAACAGGCTTTTGGTACGAACGAGAGACTATTCCTTATGCGTATGAAACAACAGCGATTGTTGTTGATAGTATACTCTATCAGGTAGGAGGATTTAACCAAAAAGCCGTGCCTTTTATGAATGCCTATAATTTACGTACAGGAGAACATGCTACGGAAGCTATAATACATTGGATGGAAAGACCAGCATTAGCTTGTAACGAAGCTGATAAAATAATCTATATCTATGAAAATGGACTATTTATTACTTACAATGTATTGACTAAAAAAATAATAGGTTATCCTATTCAGCTGAGTTTAAGATATAGTGCGATGGTTTATAAGGAAGGTTTTTTGTATATTATGGGAGGATATGAATATGCAGAATTTAACCTAAGAGTACCATCTAATAGACTTTATAGAATTGATTTGAAAGATTTAAACAACACAAAATCCTATGTGAAATAGGCCAAGCAAAGACAGAATAACTGATGTTGGGGCTGAATGTGTTTCATTGCTCAACCTAGAAAAAATAAAAGTCATAAATAGAGATGAAACTATATTTTTGACTTTTAGGCGATAGAAAGCAATAGAAAATAAAGAGACTATTCTAAACTTTGTTTAAATAGTAAAACCAAAGTCTTTCCTTTTGTATTTATATTTCGATTATTCTTATCTTTAGGCATTCAACGAATAATAAAGAATTATGGGCAACTTTAAAAGACTATTCATACTCTCTTTTATATTGTTTTTCTCTTTTTCTCTTTATGCTGATAAAGCGAAAGATTTATTTCTCTCCATGCCTGCTCATTTTACCCCTTTACTAACAGAGGTGAATAAGGCCGACTGCATCGACTTTTTAGCTAGTAATATGAAGGCTCAGGTAACAAATCGTTTAGATGGAACCTCAGAAATGACTCAACTGTCCGATGATTATATCCATATGCAGATGACCTTGACCAGTGAGTGGGAGATGAAACTGTTTCCTTTAACCGAGGGGGGATATTTAATTGGTATTGTGAAAACCTCTTGTGCTCCTGCGTGCGACAGTCAAATGCAACTTTATTCGTCTGATTGGAAATTATTAACATTGAGTGATTATCTTAAATATCCCTCTTTTTATGACTACATTCAATGGCCTACAGATGCCATTGAAAAAGAGAAACTGACTCAGTTGTTGAAATCATTGACTTTTTCTTTGTCTAAAATACAGGTTGAAGCAAAAAGTAATCAAATAACTTTTGTGAGTTCTTTGCTAGATCTGATAGATAAAGAGACAGCAGAGAAAATTGAACCTTATTTTATAAAAGAGAAAAAACTCTCTTGGAATGGATCTGTTTTTGAATAATCTGTTGAATTTGTGGTAAAATGAAAGATTAAAAGGGAAAAGAGTTTTAAAATGATATTTTTTATACTAAAACCTTTTATCTTTGTTTTGACTAAAATGAAATGATATGAAAGTTGCTATTATTGGTGCAGGAAATATGGGCGGTTCAATAGCTCGTGGTCTTGCTCAAGGAACACTCGTTAAATCACAAGACATTATTGTATCCGACCCAAGCCTGGAGAAACTAAACCAGTTAAAATTGGATTGTACTGACATTGTTGTGACTGCAGATAATCAAAAAGCAATCCAAAATGTGGATGTAGTCTTTTTAGTAGTCAAGCCGTGGTTAGTAGCCGATGTACTGAAAAACTTGAAGTTTACTGAAAAGCAAACGTTGGTTTCAGTTGCCGCTGGAGTAGAGATAAAAGAGTTGGAGTCTTTTTTGAACCAACCGATTGTTATTTATCGAATGATTCCTAATACTGCTATTTCAGAACTGGCAAGTGTTAATCTGTTAGCTACTCTTAATGCTCCGGAGTCTTTAACCCAAGCTTTACTGGCTATTTTACAAGAGATGGGAATGGCTATGTTTATTCCGGAAAGCCAATTAGGGGCAGCAACTGCTTTAACATCTTGTGGAATTGCTTATGTATTTAAATACATTGAGGCCGCAAGTAGAGCAGGAGTGGAGTTAGGCATTTATCCACACGATGCCATGAAAATGGTTGCAAAGTCAGTTGAAGGAGCAGCAAAAATTATTTTAAATAATGATACACATCCTTCTTTGGAAATTGACAAAGTAACTACTCCGGGAGGAATAACAATAAAAGGCATCAATGAGTTGGAGCACGCCGGCTTTGATTCAGCAATTATTCGTGCCATGAAAATAAGTAGCAAATAAAGAGCATAAGAAAATGAATGAAGCCATTAAAGATATAGCTCAGAGACTTTATGGGCTAAGAGAAGCTTTAGATTTAACCATTGAAGAATTTATTGAGGGTACTAATTTAACCCTCGAAGAGTATAAAAAAGCAGAGTCGGGAAACTCTGATATTTCGGTAAGCTTGATGCAGCGAATATCTAAAAAACACGATGTACCATTGGAGGCTTTGATGTTTGGCTCTGAGCCCAAGATGAGCAACTATTTTGTTACTCGAGAAGGAAAAGGAGTGAAAATTGAGCGTACTAAAGCGTATAGTTATCAATCGTTAGCCGCAGGGTTTAAAGATCGTAAAGCCGATCCTTTCTTGGTTACTGTTGCTCCTAAACCCATTGATACACCTATCTATTATAATACGCACGATGGTCAGGAATTTAATATGGTTCTTAAAGGTCAGTTATTAATTGACATCAATGGTAAAGAACTTATTTTAGATGAAGGTGATAGTATTTATTTTGATGCTCGTTTACCTCATGGAATGAAAGCGTTAGGTGGAGATTCGGCTCAATTCTTAGCTGTTATACTTTAGTTGGTTTCCTTTATATACACACAGAATAAATGTTAGAAAAATATTTAACGCAGTTGGAGTTTGACTCTTCAGCTGATTTTGCAGAAAATTTCAAGATAAATATTCCCGATCATTTCAATTTTGGTTATGACATTGTGGACGAATGGGCTAAGAAAGAACCGGAAAAGCTAGCTCTTTTGTGGACGAATGATGAAGGGAAAGAACGAAAGTTTAGTTTCGCTGAGATAAAAGAGAAAACAGATCAAACAGCTTCTTATTTCCAAGAAATGGGAATTCAGGCAGGTGATAAGGTGATGCTGATTTTAAAAAGAAGGTATGAGTTTTGGTATGCCATTGTTGCTTTACATAAAATTGGTGCTGTGGTTATTCCGGCGACCCATCTGTTGACCTCTAAAGATATTGTTTATCGTTGCAATGCGGCAGATATAAAAATGATTGTGGCTTGTGGTGAAGAAGAAATAAACAAACACATTTTGAGTGCAATGCCAAAATCCCCTTCTGTTCAGTCTTTAATCAGTGTGGGACCAATTATTGCTTCGGGATTCAAAGATTTTCACCAAGGAATTAAAGAGGCAAAACCTTTTGTGCGTCCTGCAGTAAAAAATGAGAATAACGACATCTCCTTGATGTATTTCACCAGTGGAACAACGGGTGAGCCTAAGATGGTGGCTCACGATTTTACTTATCCCTTAGGACATATAACCACAGCTGCATATTGGCATAATTTGAATGAGGAATCACTCCATTTAACTATTGCTGATACCGGATGGGGAAAAGCTGTTTGGGGCAAGCTGTATGGACAATGGATTGTTGGAGCAGCTGTCTTTGTATACGATCATCAAAAATTTACTCCGTCAGAAATATTACATAAGATAGAGCAGTACAAAATTACTTCACTCTGTGCTCCTCCAACTATTTTTCGATTTTTGATTCGTGAAGACCTTACTAAATATGACCTTTCCAGTTTAACTTATTGTACCATTGCCGGCGAGGCATTGAATCCTTCGGTTTATGAAACTTTCAGGAAATTAACCGGTATCAAGTTAAGAGAAGGTTTTGGACAAACAGAGACTACCTTAACCATTGCTACATTTCCTTGGATAGAACCCAAGGCTGGAAGTATGGGGTTACCTAATCCACAATATGACATTGATTTAATTGATGAACAAGGTCGTTCCGTTGAAGCCGGTGAACAAGGTGAAATTGTGGTACGTACAGATAAGGGTATCCCCGTGGGATTATTCAAAGAGTATTATAGAGATCAGGAATTAACAAATAAAGTGTGGTATGACCACGTATATCATACGGGCGATGTGGCGTGGAGAGATGAAGATGGCTACTATTGGTTTATTGGTCGTACAGATGACGTAATCAAAAGTTCCGGTTATCGCATTGGGCCATTTGAGGTGGAGAGTGCTTTGATGACGCATGCTGCTGTTGTGGAGTGTGCCATAACTGGTGTGCCTGATCCCATTCGTGGGCAGATTGTAAAAGCTACTATTGTTTTATCCCAAGAGTACAAAGCTGCAGCAGGTGAAGCATTGATTAAAGAAATTCAAACACACGTGAAGAATGTAACGGCACCTTATAAATACCCAAGAGTGGTGGAGTTTGTGGATGAATTGCCTAAAACAATTAGTGGAAAGATAAGACGTGTAGATATTCGTGGAGATCAGAAAAAGTCCTGATTGGATTTTTTATCTTTTACTTCGCGGATGATTTGACGAATCTTCTGAATATAGTGGCCTATTGCGATGAGCAAATAGGCCACAAACACAATATAGACAGGTATCAAATACTCTTTAAATCCTATTACCGGAATGGATAATAGCACTAAGAGACAGAGTAGATGACCTAAGAGAGATGGCTTTATCATTTATATTGTTGTTGCTTTGTGAGCTTTTTGTTCCATTGCTAAGATAGTGAATTAGGAGCTTTGTGAGTAAGTAAAATGGAGAAAATTCCGGAATTGAGGATTTTTCAGATTACATTATTTTTTCTCTTTCTCTTTTTAATTGATCCTTATACATCAAAAGCTGTTTAGGATTGGGTATGAATATTTCCTGTCTGGAGAGTTCTACCAAACCTGTTTTTTCCCACTTGTTTAGTATTTTAGACACATTTAATCGTGTGGTATTGATGAAGTGAGCTAAATCGGTCATCTTTACTTTAATGGTCTGTTTAATGCAGTTTCTATCGGATAGATTCCAAAAAATGGAGATCAACTGTTCCTCTTTACTTTGTGCATCTAAATCCCACTGAAGCAAGTTTAGTTTTTGATTATAAAAACAAATGTAATTTAGGAAGTTTAGTTTGAAAACCTCATAGTTTAATAACTCATTTCGCAACGCTTCTTTGGATATAATCAAGGCTTTAATGGGTGAATCTGTTGTGTATTCTGAAAAAAGAGTGGTACTCCATCCAAAAAGTGATTGAGGTTCTATTACATATGGAGGACGAATAATCTCCTCTAAAACCAATTTATTATTTAAGGTCTGAGTTTCTTTTCTTATCCTTCCTTCCATAATGAAAATTAACTGATTAGCGGGGTTACCTTTTTTTACTATGACTTGATTTTCTTTATAATCTTTAAAATTTAGACTTACTTTTTCCAGAATAGAAGTTAAATCTTCGTTGCATAATCCTTGAAAAAAAGGAAGTTCTAAAAGTGTATCGTACATCGTATTCATAGCTCTTTATTCTTATCTTTCAACTTTTCATTTGGATGAACCTAAAGGAACAAATAATTCCAATAATTATGCATAATTATATTTCCAATAATTGGTTAATAAAACATTAAAAAAACTATCTTTGCCTAAAATTTAAAGATATGATGTTAAGTAAATTTAGTATTGTAGAAGTAATCAGTGCATTCATTGTTCTATTTGCGGTTATTGATATCATTGGTTCCATTCCAGTTATTGTAGATTTAAGAAGCAAAGGGAAGTCGGTTGATGCTTTCAAAGCAGCTTCAATATCGTTTGTATTAATGGTTCTTTTCTTTTATGGAGGAGAAATGATTCTTAGATTATTTGGTGTGGATATTGGCTCATTTGCTATTGCAGGAGGAATTATAATTTTCTTTGTTGCTTTAGAGATGATATTGGATATTGAGATTTTCCGTAACCAGGGACCTATTAAAGAAGCTACTTTAGTGCCTCTTGTCTTTCCTCTTTTAGCAGGTCCTGCTTCATTTACTACTTTGCTTTCTTTGCATGCAGAATACTACAGTATAAACATCTTATTAGCCGTTTTATTAAATATGGTTTGGGTTTACTTTGTGGTAAGTAGTACTGAACGTATAGAAAAATTCTTGGGTAAATCGGGTATTTACATAATGAGAAAAACCTTTGGAATTATTTTGTTAGCCATTGCTGTTAAGCTATTTGTAACAAACATTGTAAACTTGAGCTAAATTAATCTTCTTTAGCATGAGGTTCATCGGCCGTATTGTTCTCTTCTGTGTGTATTTCTTCTGAGAAGTCAGAAGTGGAAGATATTCCATCTTCAGGAGTTTCTTCCTCTTCCTCCTTGAAAGGATTGGGTTTTTGAGGTCCATAGTTTTTGAACAATAAAGCAGCAATTATACCTATAATTGCACCACTTAAATGTCCCTCCCAAGAGGTGGTGCTTTTTGCGAAAAAAGGGAACATATTCCAAATTAATCCACCATATATAAAAGTAATTAATAAAGAGATGGCAATTAGGGGAATGTGTTTTCTAACAATGCCACTAAAAAAGAGAAAAAAAGCCAATCCATAAATTAATCCACTGGCTCCAACGTGCCATCCGGGCTTGCCTATGATGAAAGTAATGATCCCTCCAACCACCCATAAGGTGAAAAAAATGTAAGGAGCAATCTCTTTATAAAAGAAAAAAAGGCACCAGGATAAAAAGAATAGAGGTAAGGTATTGGCTAATAAGTGCCTAAAGCTGCTGTGTATCAAGGTATGGGCAAATATGCCAAAAAAACCTCTTTGGGTACGAGGATATATGCCCATACGGGTGAAATCCCAATCCATACCTACTTCCAATATTTTTAATGCATAGAGTATAAAAATAATAAATAGGGGAATTACAGCAGCTATAACTATTCTAAGAATTTCTTTTTTCATACCTTTTTGTCGGCTTTTGATGCAATGCTACGAATTTATTATAAATTCTTAAAATTAACCTTCTTTTATTTTTGGCTGTGTGAAAAAAAAGATTATTATTGTATATAATAAATATTATTACACTAACAATTAAAACGTCGAGCCTATGAGTTACTTGCGATTTGATAAGACGCTAATGATTAATTTAGAAGAATCTTTACAACGAGAGATTCTTAGAACGAATAAATCAGGAGCATATCACAGCACGACAATAGTAGATTGTAATACAAGAAAATATCATGGTTTGTTGGTTATGCCTGTACCAGAAATTGATGATGAAAATCATGTATTGTTGTCTTCTCTTGATGAAACTGTAATACAACATGGTGCAGAATTTAATTTGGGACTTCATAAGTTTGAGGGAAATAACTGGAGCCCTAAAGGTCATAAATACATTAGAGAATTTGACTGTGAATCTATTCCTGCTACAGTTTATCGTGTGGGTGGAGTAATGTTGAAAAAGGAGAAAATATTCGTAAATTTTGAAAATAGAATCCTGATTCGATATACTTTACTGAATGCTAATTCTCCTACTAAGTTGAGGTTTAGGCCTTTTCTTACTTTTAGGAGTGTGCATGAATTGACTTATGAGAATAATAAGGCCAATAAAGAGTATCAAGAAGTTGCTAATGGTATAAAAACCTGTATGTATGAAGGCTACCCTGATCTTTATATGCAACTCAACAAGAAAAACGAGTTTCATTACCAACCCGATTGGTATAAAAATGTGGAATACCCCAAAGAACAAGAACGTGGGCTTCCTTTCAAGGAGGACTTATATACTCCGGGATATTTTGAAACTACTATAAAGAAAGGTGAGAGCATTGTTTTCTCTGCCGGTGTTTCTGAAGTACCTGTAAGGCAGCTAAAGCGTATGTTCGATCAGCAAGTAGCAGAACGTACACCACGGAATAGCTTTTATAATAGCTTGAAAAATTCAGCTCATCAGTTGCATAATAAACGAGATGGAGAACACTACATCTTAGCGGGTTATCCTTGGTTTAAATGTCGTGCACGTGATACTTTTATTTCACTGCCCGGTTTAACATTGGCTGTAGATGAAGTGGAGCAGTTTGAAGATGCAATGAATACAGCTATTCGAGCTATTTACAAGTTTATAAATGACGAACCTTTAGATCGATTATTTACTGAAATTGAAAATCCGGATGTGTTTCTTTGGGCTATATGGGCTGTTCAGCAATATGCAAAGATGGTTTCTGAAAAACAGTGTTTGGAAAAATATGGTGATTTATTGAAAGATATTATATCCTATATTTTAGAAGAAAAACATCCGAATATAAAAATAAGTGTTAATGGATTACTCTATTCTGATGGAACAGAGAAAGCCATTACGTGGATGAATGGTACTGCCTTTGATGGCAAGCCGGTGAATCCTAGAACAGGATATATTGTAGAACACAATGCTCTTTGGCATCACGCTTTGGCATTTGTGTCTCAACTCTATAAGGGGCTAGATGATGAATATGCTAATTTCCTAGCAGAAAAAGCAGAACGTGTAAAAGAGTCTTTTATCTCTGTGTTTATGAATGAACACGGTTATTTACACGATTATGTATCTACAAACTTTGTAGATTGGAGTGTGCGACCTAATATGATTATAGCTGCTGCATTAGATTATTCTCCATTAGAAAAGAGCCAAAAGAAGTCGATAGTAGATATTACAACCAGAGAACTTTTGACCCCTAAAGGAATACGCTCATTAAGTCCCAAGAGTACCGGGTATGACCCTCGTTATGAAGGTTCTCAAACAGAATGTTTTTACAGGTATCATCAGGGAGCAGCTTGGCCTTGGTTAATGGGGTTCTATATGGAGGCTTATTTAAAACTGTATAAATACAGTGGTATGGCTTTTCTTGAACGTCAACTCATTGGCTTTGACTCTGAGATGATGATTGGTTGTGTTGGATCTATATCGGAATTGTTCGATGGTAATCCTCCTTTCCATAGGAGAGGTGCTATTTCTTTTGCAATGAACAATGCTGAGTTATTACGTATATTGAAGTTTTTATCTGAATATAATTCATAAATAGAGGAGGAACAAAAATGAAAGTTTTAATGTTTGGTTGGGAATTTCCTCCTCATATTTTAGGAGGTTTAGGTACCGCTAGTTTTGGTTTAACTCAAGGAATGTCTAAGCAGGAAGATATGGAAATTACTTTCTGTATACCCAAGCCTTGGGGAGATGAAGATCAAAGTTTCTTGAACCTGATAGGAATGAATAGTGTTCCTGTGGTTTGGCGAGATGTGGATTGGAATCACGTACAAAATAGAGTGGGAGCCTATATGGACCCTCAGTTGTACTATGATTTGCGTAATCATATTTATGCTGATTTCAATGGACTACACACCAATGATTTAGGTTGTATTGAGTTTTCGGGTATTTATCCTGATAATATTTATGAGGAAATAAATAATTACTCCATTGTTGCAGGTGTAGTGGCACGTCAACAAGAGTTTGACATTATTCATTCTCACGACTGGTTGACCTATTCTGCAGGTATACATGCAAAACAGGTGTCTGGAAAACCATTGGTTATACATGTTCATGCTACTGACTTTGACAGAAGTAGAGGCAATGTAAATCCAACGGTTTACAGTTTGGAGAAAAATGGAATGGATCACGCCGATCACATTATGTGTGTAAGTGAACTGACACGACAAATTGTGATTAATAAGTATCATCAAAATCCGGCGAAGGTATCTGTGGTACACAATGCGGTAACTCCTTTATCGCAAGAAATTGTTGATTTGGAAGTTCAAAAACGTACAGATGAAAAAATAGTAACATTTTTAGGTAGAATCACGATGCAGAAAGGGCCGGAATACTTTGTTGAGGCTGCTGCCATGGTGTTGAGCCGATTGAAAAATGTTCGTTTTGTTATGGCCGGAAGTGGAGATATGATGACTGATATGATTTATCTAGCAGCTGAAAGAGGTATTACAGATCGTTTTCATTTCCCCGGATTTATGAAAGGGATACAGGTGTATGAGGTACTGAAAATGAGTGATGTTTATGTTATGCCTTCCGTATCGGAACCTTTTGGTATTTCTCCACTAGAAGCAATGCAGTGTAATGCACCTACTATAATTTCTAAACAATCGGGTTGTTCGGAAATTTTGTCGAAGTGTATTAAAACAGATTATTGGGATATACACGCTATGGCTGATGCCATATATTCTATATGTACTTACCCTGCATTATATACCTACTTAAGAGAAGAAGGAAAGAAAGAAGTTGATCAAATTAAATGGGAGGATGTAGGTATGAAGGTGAGATCGATTTACGAAAATGTTTTGCAAAATAGATAAATAAGATAAACTATGAAAACCATTTGTTTTTACTTTGAAATACATCAAATGATGCACTTGAAGCGTTATCGCTTCTTTGATATAGGTAATGATCATTATTATTATGATGATTATATGAATGAAACTGAAATTAATGAAGTTGTTGAAAAATCATATCTGCCTACTCTGAAAACACTCTTGCAGATGATTGAGGAAACACAAGGTGAGTTTAAGTTTTCTCTTTCAATTTCCGGTGTGGCTTTTGAGCAATTGGAAATACATGCACCTGCAGTGATTGACTTAATTCAACGCATTTATAAAACAGGCTGCTGTGAGATTTTATGTGAGCCATATTCTCACGGATTATCATCTTTGGCAAATACAGAATCGTTTAAAAGGGAAGTTAAACGTCAACGTGATTTGATGAAGCAGGTGTTTGGTAAAACACCTACAGTGTTTCGCAACTCTAGCTTAATCTATTCTGACGAGATTGGTTCTATTGTATCCGAAATGGGATTTAAAGGAATGTTAACTGAAGGAGCTAAGCATATTTTAGGATGGAAAAGTCCTCATTATTTATACCATTGCGCTCAGGCTCCTAATCTGAAGTTGTTACTACGTGACTACAGACTTTCTGATGATATTGGTTTGCGATTTTCAGATAGAGACTGGAATGAATATC
Source organism: uncultured Bacteroides sp. (assembly GCA_964583185.1). Classification (GTDB taxonomy): domain Bacteria; phylum Bacteroidota; class Bacteroidia; order Bacteroidales; family Bacteroidaceae; genus Bacteroides_E. The sequence goes on from CAZOVL010000022.1 coordinate 25,431, forward strand.
CATTGTTTGCTGAAACCTATATTGATTGGATTAATCAATTACCCAAAGAGAATAAATTCATTAATTTATTTATGAGGTTATCTACATTTGGCGTGTCACAACCTCTCTCTTCAAATATTTTAGAGTTCTTGAAAGCATTGCCTAGAGCAGCAAAAGAACAATCTATTACTTTCTCTACCCCTTCTGAAATTATTAAGAATAATAAAGAAAGTATTGGAATAGATGTGCCTTATCCTATGTCTTGGGTAGATGAGGAGCGTGATACGAGTGCTTGGCTAGGTAACACTTTACAACGTGAAGCTTTTGGTAAGTTGTATCAATTAGCTGAGAGAGTTTATTTAAGTAATGATAGGAGGTTAAAGCAAGACTGGGATTATTTGCAGGCAAGTAATAACTTCCGATTTATGACTACAAAGAATTCTCCTATTCCTGTGAATCGTGGAATTTATGACTCTCCATATGATGCTTTTACAAACTACATGAATATTCTTGCCGATTTTATTAAGCGGATAGAGTCTTTATATCCTGAAGATATTGATGATGAAGAGCTATCTTCATTAGCTATGGTTATGCAGAATCAGGGAGAAGAGATTAATATATTACAGAAAGAAGTTGAAAAGTGGAAGAAAAAAGCTGAGAAAGTGGAAGCTCCCAAGAAAGCTAAAGCGGCAACAAAAGCTACAACGACTAAGGCTACTTCAGTAAAGAAAAAAGCTACAACAAAAAAAAGTAAAGCTGAAGACAAAGAGGATAAAAAATAAATTTCCTGTTTAATCAATAAGAAAAAAGTGTTGGATGAAAATTAAAGTCTAACACTTTTTTTTGCATTTCTCGGCGAAGACTAGTTGAGTGCAGTTCTTCATTTTACCTCTCTGGTTATGAGGAGGTCTGTTTAATGAATGGAAGCTGAGGGATGTTGTTGATAGATAAATGTCTATTTTATGATGTGAATTTCTACTTTTTTAATGGAACAAACCTAACAAGGTAACTTTAACAGTTTTAGATAAGATTTCAACTGTTTTTATTTGTACATTTGCACTTAGTTTTTAAAGAAATAAAAGAGTTTAATGGCAGAAGGTAGACAGTTTTTGCAAAAATATGCAATGCATTTTGGTACATTCATGGGGGTGTATTGGGTTCTTAAGTTTATACTTTTCCCTTTGGGATTGTTGGTCCCTTTCCTTTTCTTCCTCTATTTAGGTCTTACACTGGGTATTCCTTTTATGGGTTACTATTATACTAAAATGTATAGAGACAAAGCCTGTGGAGGATATATTGATTTTGGACATGCTTGGCTGTTTACAATGGCTATGTTTATGTTTTCATCGATATTGACCTCTGCTGCTCATTTCATTTATTTCCGATTCATTGATAACGGGCATATATTGCATTCCTATCGAAGTTTAATTGATAATGCAATGCAATTGAATGTAGAAGGAACAGAAGGATATTTTACACAGATACAAGAGTCGCTTGATTTGTTTGCTTCTCTTACTCCTATCGATATAACTTTACAGTTATTGTCTACAAATGTCTTTCTTGCCGCTTTCTTGTCGCTTTTTATCTCTCTATTTATTCAAAAAAAAGATAAGACTTCTGTAAAAATATAAATATGGATATATCTGTAGTTATTCCACTATTAAACGAAGAAGAGTCTCTACCCGAGTTATATCATTGGATACATCGGGTAATGAAGGATAATAACTTCTCTTATGAAGTTCTTTTTGTTGATGATGGTAGTTCTGACTCGTCTTGGAAAGTTATAACTGATTTGCAAAAAGAGTTTTCTGAAGTAAGGGGAATTAAATTCAGACGAAATTATGGAAAGTCTGCTGCACTACATTGTGGGTTTCAAGCAGCAGAAGGAGATGTTGTAATAACGATGGATGCTGATTTACAAGATAGTCCTGACGAGATTCCTGCATTATATAAAATGGTTACTGTAGATGGATATGATTTAGTTTCCGGTTGGAAGAAAAAGCGTTTTGATCCGTTGTCAAAAACTATTCCTACAAAACTATTCAATGCAACTGCCAGAAAGGTTTCCGGGGTGAAGAATTTGCACGATTTTAATTGTGGCTTAAAAGCGTATAAGAATGAGGTGGTAAAGAATATTGAGGTGTATGGTGAGATGCATCGTTACATTCCTTACATTGCAAAAAACGAGGGCTTTTCTAAAATCGGGGAGAAGGTAGTGCAACACCAAGCTCGTAAATACGGAACAACTAAATTTGGTTTAAGTCGTTTTGTAAACGGATATTTAGACTTAATTACACTTTGGTTCTTATCCCGATTTGGTGTAAAGCCGATGCACTTTTTTGGTTTGTTAGGTTCATTGGTGTTTGTTTTGGGTTTTATTTCTATCCTTATTGTGGGAGGTTCAAAGTTATATCATATGTATCAAGGATTGACTTATCGGTTAGTTACTGATTCTCCTTACTTTTTTCTCTCTCTGACAGCTATGATAATAGGAACTCAGTTGTTTTTAGCTGGTTTCTTAGGGGAATTGATATCCAAAAACTCATCGGATCGGAATAATTATCAGATAGAAAAAGAAATATAAAATGAAAAAACTAATTTATCTTCTGCTTTTAGTGTTAAGTGGTTCATTCATAGCTTCTTTTTTAGTGGCTTGTGATGAAGATGAAGATTGTTCTGCAACAACTAGGCAGATGATGTGGTGTGGTGTTTACAGAATGAGCGAAGGGGAGACTCCAAGAGCTGTGAAAGACACTATTCCTCTTTTAACTGTAAAAGCTTTTGGCACTGATTCTACTCTTGTGAATAAGCAAGAAAAAGTATCGCTTTTGGATTTGCCTTTGCGATATACTGAAGAATCTACGGTTTTTGTTTTTACTTACTCAGATACTGAGAAAGATACAATAAAAGTAAAGCACACCAATAGCCCTTACTTTATTTCTTTGGACTGTGGTTATCAAATGAGACAATTAATAAGTGAAGTTTCTCATACTAAACATAGGTTAGACTCGATTTATTTAAGCAAAAGTGATGCAAACAATAATGGGACAGAAAATATCAAGCTATTTTATAAACGTTAGTTTCTTGTTTCTTTTCTTATGGGGAAATCCTTCGTTTTTGCAAGCCCAAAAGAAAGGTGAACAAAAACAAGTGGCTGATACTACGGCAACTGTTCCTTTGTATGGAGGTACCTATGTAGGAGTAGACATTTTTGGACTTGGCTCAAAAGTTTTTGGTGGCGATTTTTTAAGTTCGGATGTAAGTGTTAGAGTGAACTTGAAAAATATGTTTTATCCAACTTTAGAGGTTGGGTTTGGAAGTACTGATACTTGGGGAGATAGGGGAATTCATTATAAAAGCAGTGCTCCTTATTTCAAAATAGGTGCGGACTTCAATACAATGTATAAAAAGGGGGATGTTAGTCACGTTTATGTGGGACTTCGTTACGCTATGAGTTCTATGAAATATGATATTTACACCCAACCGGTTGGTGATGATATCTGGGGTGATGAGCTGGACAACCCATTGATTATAGATGAGGTGTGGGGTGGGGTTATACCCTATGATTACAGAGGCCAAAAAGCTACAATGCATTGGATTGAGTTGGTTGCAGGAGTTCAGGCAAAGATCTACCGGAATTTTTATATGGGGTGGTCTTTGCGTTTTAAGTATAGAGCGACTAGCTCTACCAGTGATTATGGTGATCCTTGGTATGTTCCAGGATTTGGACAATTTGGTTCGTCTAAATTAGGTGTAACTTATTCGTTAATTTATAAGCTTCCTTTCTAAATAAATGACACACTTAGAATTGTGGTTTTTATCCATCGGTTTAGCTATGGATTGTTTTGCTATAGCAATTGCTAGAGGCATGATGGCAAAAAAAATAGGTTGGCAAGAGATGTTGAAAATTGCTTTTTTCTTTGGCTCTTTCCCTGCTTTACTTTCTTTTGTGGGATGGTGCACTTCATTTTCTTTCAGTTATTACATTAAGAGTGTTGACCACTGGATTGTTTTTATCATTTTATTTGTGTTAGGTGTTCAAATGATTCGGGAGTATATCAAGGAAAAAGGATCTATTGTACCTTGCAAAGATTGCGATAATCTTAAAGTTATTTGTCTGTTGGCCTTTGCTACAAGCATTGATGCCTTTGCCGTTGGGCTTTCGTGGGCTCTATTGGGTTCTCAAGAGCAGGGTTTAGTAGTCTATTCGGCCTTGATTGTGGGGTTTGTTTCTTTCTTTTTCTCCTTTATGGGATTATTCTTAGGATATTGGAGCAAAAAAAACAGCTATTATGTTAGGCAATTTCCCATTAAACTGGTGGGTGGATTGGTCTTAATTTTCATTGGTGGAAAAATTCTTGTGGAACATTTAATGTATTAAATAAATAATATGTGATTGTATGAAAAAGTCTTCTAAAAACATTATTTTTCTTTCTGTTCTTATTCTCGCAACCATTTTGATCTTATTTAAAAGTCAGAAAGAAGCTTCAGCATATCAATCCATAGATGGGTTGATATTTGGAACAGTATATCATATTACCTATCAGTCTACAGAAGAGTTAAAGCCTTCTATTGATGAAATTCTACAGAAGTTTAATCATTCACTTTCTCCTTTCGATTCAACTTCTGTTATTTCTAAAGTCAACCGAAATGAAGAAACTGTATTGGATAACTATTTTACCACTGTTTTTAATCGATCTTTGGAGATATCTGGGTTAACCAATGGAGCCTTCGATATTACGGTATCTCCTTTTATTAATGTTTGGGGATTTGGATTTAAAGAAGAAGAGTTGCCCGATTCTGCAGTAATAGATAGTTTGATGCACTTTGTGGGTTATCAAAAAATAAAGATAGAAGATAACCAAATAAAAAAGGAAGATGAACGAATGACTATTAATGCCAGTGCCATAGCTAAAGGATATGCTGTAGATGTTATTGCTGATTTCTTGAATCAGAAAGAAATTGATAACTATATGATTGAAATTGGAGGTGAAATTGTAGCTAAGGGGGTGAATGCTAAAAAAGAGAAATGGCGGATAGGTATTAATAAACCCAATGAAGACTCATTGTCAACTAATACCGGTTTGCAAATTATTCTTGAATTGGAAAATAAAGCCGTGGCTACATCGGGGAATTATAGGAATTACTATTATAGAGATGGAATTCGATATGCTCACACCATTGACCCCAGAACGGGGTATCCTGTTCAGCATGAAATTATGTCTGCAACCATTGTGGCTACAGACTGTATGACTGCCGATGCATTAGCTACTTCGTGTATGGTTTTAGGATTAGATAAATCGAAAGAGTTGCTCAATTCATTAGATGAAGTAGATGGGTTTTTGATTTACATGGATAAAGATGGAGAAGTTCGTGAATTTTCAACTCAGGGAATGGATAAACATATTGTAGTTAAGTAGTGTGTTATTTATCAATGGCTTATCTATATTACTACCGCTGTCAATCGACCTTTCAAAGAAAAAAGATTTAAAAAAGTTTGATTGTTAAATAATAACGTGTACCTTTGCACTCGGGTAAGTCCTATACGGCCAGCTCCCTGTGAATCCTCCAGGGCTTGATCGCAGCAAAGGTAATAGGTTGTAGCGGCGCGATATAGAAAGCTTACCCACCTGCCTCTTTAGCTCAGTTGGCCAGAGCACGTGATTTGTAATCTCGGGGTCGTTGGTTCGAATCCGACAAGAGGCTCAAAAAGCACATCTTTTACTGATGTGCTTTTTTTTGTAATCATATTTATAAGATTATTAGGTATCAAAAAAGATAATTCCTGGTTGAGTTATCATAAAATTATCCGATATTTGTACTATGAGTCAAGTTCAGTCCGTACTAGAAATATTGATGAAAGGTTTTTTAATAGGAGTAATTGTGTCTGCTCCTTTTGGTCCTGTCGGTGTTCTCTGTGTTCAAAGAACATTGAACAAAGGTAGGTGGTATGGTTTTGTAACAGGACTAGGTGCTGCCATCAGCGATATTATTTATGCCATCCTTACAGGATATGGTATTAGCTTTGTCTTTGACTATATCAATAAAAACATCTATATTCTCCAGCTTTTGGGTAGCATAATGTTATTGGTTTTTGGTTTATATACCTTTAAAATCAATCCTGTGCGTTCCATACGTCCCTCATCAACAGATAAAGGGTCTTATTTTTATAATTTTATAACCGCATTGTTTGTAACACTATCTAACCCGTTAATTATTTTTCTTTTTTTGGGCTTCTTTGCTCGTTTTGCATTTGTTTTGCCCCAACAATCTTATGGTGTTGAAGTAGCAGGATATGCTGCTATTGCTTTAGGTGCAATTACTTGGTGGTTTTTTATTACTTATTCCGTAAGTCGTGTGAAAAAGAAATTCAATTTAAGAGGTATTTGGATTTTAAATAGAATTATTGGAGTTATTGTTTCTATTGTAGCCATTGCAGGTATTGTCTTTACACTCCTAGGTGAATCATTATACTAAAACAGATTTCTATGTTTATAGCAAATAAATTACGAAAAGAAAATATTGCAGAATATCTTCTTTATATGTGGCAAGTAGAGGATTTGATTCGCGTCAACCAATGGGATATTACAAAAATAAAGACAGCTATTGTTGACTCTTTTGATGCTTCTGATGAAGACAAGAAACAATTGGTACAGTGGTATGAAGAGCTAATCAATATGATGTTTCACGAGGGTGTGAAAGAAGAAGGACATTTACAGATTAACACAAATATAATTATTCAGTTAACCGATTTGCATAATGTATTGTTGGAATCATCCAAATATCCATTCTATGGTGCAAAATATTATCAGGTGTTACCTTTTATTGTAGAGCTTCAAGGTAAAGGAGGAATGAAGAAATCGGAAATTGAAACTTGTTTTGATGGTTTATATCTTTTGTTATTGATGCGTTTACAAAAAAAATCAATCTCAGCTGAAACCAATCGAGCTTTATTGCAGATAGCCGAGTTTGTCTCTATGTTGGCAAACTTTTATGATAAGCAACAAAGTGGAGAATTAGAACTGGACTAATATGAGGGTGCTTGTTACAGGAAGTAAAGGACAATTGGGTTCTATTTTGAATAGATTAGCGCCTATGTATCCACATCATTCCTTTTTCTTTTATAGCCAAAATGAGTTGGATATTTGCTCTGTACAGCAAGTTAGAGCTATTCTTGTTTTACATCACATAGAAATAGTGGTTAACTGTGCCGCCTATACTTTAGTAGATCAAGCGGAGGAAAATGCTTCTGTTTGTTATGCTGTTAATCAACAAGCGGTATTAGGACTTGGACAGGTGGCAAAGGAGTTGGGGATAAAGGTGATTCATTTTTCTACAGATTATGTTTTTGATGGAACTTCTTATCTGCCCTATACCGAAGAGAATCCGGTTAATCCTATGACCGTATATGGTGACTCAAAATGGAAAGGTGAACAGGAATTGATGAAGGTTTGTCCTGAATCAGTAATTATTCGTACTTCCTGGCTGTATTCCGATGTGGGGACCAACTTTATGTTGACCATGTTACGCTTAGGTAAGGAAAAAAAACAATTGCGTGTGGTTTACGATCAAATTGGAACACCTACTTCTGCTGTAGATTTAGCTCATTTGATTTTTCATATTTTAGATACTGAATTTATTCCGGGTATCTATCATTATAGTAATGAAGGGGTCTGTTCCTGGTTCGATTTTGCCAAAGCCATTCATTGTTTGGCTGGTATTACTACTTGTGAAGTATTACCAATACTTAGTGCTGATTATCCAACAAAAGCAAAACGCCCTCATTACTCTGTATTAAATAAAACGAAAATAAAACAAATATATAAAGTCAATATTCCGCATTGGTATGATAGTTTGTGTGGGGTATTAAAAGAGATGAACTTTTAAGGAGACGAATTTATAAAATGGGAAAGATAAAAGAAATAGAGAGAAGAAGAACGTTTGCCATTGTATCTCACCCTGATGCGGGTAAAACAACTTTAACTGAGAAGTTATTGTTATTTGGAGGACAAATTCAAGTTGCTGGAGCTGTTAAGAGTAATAAAATAAAGAAAACAGCAACTAGTGACTGGATGGAGATTGAAAAGCAAAGAGGTATTTCGGTTACTACTTCTGTAATGGAGTTTGACTACGAAGATTATAAGGTTAATATATTGGATACTCCCGGTCACCAAGACTTTATAGAAGATACATTCCGAACATTAACTGCAGTAGATAGTGTGATTATTGTTATTGACAGTGCAAGAGGGGTTGAAGTTCAAACCCGTAAGTTGATGGAGGTTTGTAGAATGCGTAAAACTCCGGTAATTGTCTTTATAAATAAAATGGATAGAGAGGGACAAGACCCTTTTGATTTGTTGGATGAGGTGGAAAATGAGTTAACCATTCAGGTTTGCCCGCTTTCTTGGCCCATTGAGCAAGGAGATCGCTTTAAGGGGGTTTATAATATTTATGAGCAAAAATTAGATTTATATACACCTTCCAAACAAAAGGTAACAGAGAAAGTAGAACTAAACTTGGAGGGTGAAGAGTTAGCTAAGCAAATTGGTCAAACTCAAGCCGATAAACTAAGAGAAGATTTGGAACTGGTAAGTGGTGTTTATCCTGCCTTTGATAGAGAGAAATACCTGAATGCTGAGATTGCACCTGTGTTTTTTGGTTCGGCTCTTAATAACTTTGGTGTGAAAGAGCTGCTGGATTGTTTTGTGGAAATAGCTCCAAGTCCTCGTCCTGTAAAAGCGGAGGAACGAATCATTTCTCCGGAGGAGCAAGGTTTTACCGGTTTTATTTTTAAAATAACAGCCAATATTGATCCTAACCATCGTTCTTGTATTGCCTTCTGTAAAGTATGTTCAGGGAAATTTGAACGTAATGCACCTTATTATCACGTGCGTCACGATAAGACAATGCGTTTTTCATCGCCTACACAATTTATGGCTCAACGTAAAACAACCATTGATGAGGCTTGGCCGGGAGATATTATTGGTCTGCCAGACAATAATGTGTTTAAGATTGGAGATACTTTAACAGAAGGAGAAGTGCTTCATTTCCGTGGTTTACCTAGCTTCTCTCCTGAGATGTTCAAATACATTGAAAATACCGATCCAATGAAACAAAAACAATTGGCTCGAGGTATTGATCAATTGATGGATGAGGGGGTAGCTCAACTTTTTGTAAACCAATTCAATGGAAGAAAAATTATTGGAACGGTTGGTCAACTACAATTTGAGGTAATTCAATATCGTTTGAAACACGAATATGGTGCTTCTTGCAGGTGGGAACCTGTACGTCTTTATAAGGCTTGTTGGGTAGAGAGTGATGATCCCAAAGAATTTGAAATGTTCAAAAAGAGAAAATATCAGTATATGGCTAAAGATCACGAAGGAAGAGATGTGTTTTTAGCCGATTCGAGCTATATGTTACAAATGGCTCAAGAAGATTTCAAAGGAATTCGATTCCATTTTTCCAGTGAGTTTTAACGGTCCTAGACCTAACACCTCTCGGTCCTAGACCGAGGCCCCTTCTCTCCTAGACCGA
>CAZOVL010000023.1:0-1915 GCA_964583185.1 uncultured Bacteroides sp.
TATTGCTTACGGGGACGTAGAAATAATAAAGTATATGCTTTAGGCGATACTTTAAAAATACAGGTAGCCAGTGCCAATTTAGAGAAAAAACAACTGGATTTTACATTGGTAGAAAGGAAAAAATAGTACATTGCAAGTATATTTTATAATAAACTAAAGATTAATTTAAATGAAAAAACTACTTTGGTCTATCCCTTTGTTTTTATTTACACTAGTAGCCTCTTGTAGCGATAGTGATGACTATGAAAACTTGAAGAATCATCCCATTGTGGGTGAGTGGTATCTATACGACATAGATTATCAATTGGAAGTCTCTGACGATATTGTTAAAGAAAAAATTCTTGAAGATTTGGAGGAAACCATTAGAAAAGCTAACAACTCCGATTTGACTATTATTTTTGATGAAGAAGGGCATTTTTCAACCTCTAGTCGGTATGGGGATATTGGAGAGGGAACCTTTAAAATAAGTAAAGACAAATTGATTATGTCTGGTGATGGTGAAAGTGAAACCTTTTATTTTAAGGTGGATTTTAATACTATGACAATCTCAGAGGATCAAACGGATTTTTTCCGCAAAAAATCCACAGATCAAGACTTATCCGAGATTATTCATTTTGTCGATGTTAATCAATACTTCAGAAGAAATTAAAAAGAACATTTTTCAGGATACTTATCCAGTATAATTAATAAAAGGAAAAAAGAGGGTCTGTTTGTTATTTCAAAACAGACCCTCTTTTTTATTCAGAAAACAAGCCCATTGGACTAAACTTAAAATCAAAAACGAAGATTCAATCACCAATGATTTTACTTAAATTATAATGGATAATCTTCATAAGCATAAAGTAATGTAGATAAATATCGTTCCCCGGTATCGGGCAAAAGAGCCACAATTACTTTATCTTTATTCTCATCCCGTTTAGCTAACTCCTGAGCAGCATATATGGCAGCTCCCGATGAGATTCCTACCATTAAACCTTCTTGAAGTGCTAGTTCTCTACTTGCCTTAAGTGCTTCATCATCCGTTACAGGGAACACCTCATCAACCACATCCGCATCGTAATTCTTGGGAATAAAACCCGCACCAATACCTTGTATTTTATGAGCTCCGGCTTTACCTTCGGATAATACAGGTGATCCTTTAGGCTCTACAGCTACAATCTGTATCGCTTTATTTTTCTCTTTCAAGGCTTTACCCACTCCACTAATAGTGCCTCCTGTGCCCACTCCAGCCACAAATATGGCAACCTTACCTTCTGTGGCTTCCCATATTTCAGGACCTGTAGTACGATAATGCACAGCAGGGTTTGCCGGATTTTCAAACTGTTGCAAAATAACAGAACCCTCAATGCTTTGTTGCAACTCTTCTGCTTTGGCAATAGCTCCTTTCATCCCTTTAGCTCCTTCGGTTAACTCCAACCGGGCACCTAGAGCTTTTAATAAATTCCTACGTTCCACACTCATCGTTTCGGGCATCGTTAAAATTAATTTATACCCTTTAGCTGCAGCCACAAAAGCCAAACCTACCCCGGTGTTGCCACTCGTAGGTTCAATAATGGTAGCACCGGGTTTTAAAACACCATTAGCCTCAGCATTCTCAACCATTGATAAGGCAACTCTATCTTTCACACTTCCTGCCGGATTAAAATATTCTAGCTTTGCATATAGCTTTCCTTTAAGATCTTTATTCTTGGTAAAACCAGAAAGCTCCAATAATGGAGTATTTCCAACTAAATCAGTTAGTTTTGTTACTATTTTCTTCATTTTTATATTTTTTATATGATTCTATCAAAGATAACAAGATTCATCCTCTTTTTGTGCAGTACACCTTAAAAAATAGCCGAATTAATTATTATCTTTGTACACTTATACACTGCAATAGAGGGAGATAAATAAAAATGAATACTTCAGATTACAT